>JAMLIO010000009.1 GCA_023954155.1 Pseudobdellovibrionaceae bacterium
CAAAAAACCAAGACCAAAACCGCCGCGTGGTTATCGTTGTGTCTGACACTCACCCCATGTAACGCTAAGTTGTGCCTTCTTGCCAGAGGGCTATATGTAGCTCTCTCCTACATAAATTCAGACGTAAACCTTAATTAAATCACCACCTACATCTCGATACTGCCCTTGTTCCACCCCCTTACAAAAAGACCTCTGCGCCCTCCCTTTGGGCGTGAATGTCTTTGGGGATTTTTATTATATATGGTCAAAATGCGAGTTCGGCTTGGCGTGATTTTGCAAACGCAAAATCATGCCAAACGTCACTGTCTGAGCATTTTGAGTATATATAAAGATAAAGAGACAAGAAATGAAACCCGACCTACTCCAGGCCTTACTAGCGGATTCTTTGGGCGGGGATGCCGACGTAGGTGCCTTCTGCGATGCAGTCTTTGACGACGACAGAGTTTGCGCCGATTTTTACGTCTGAGCCGACTTGGATAGGGCCCAGAACTTTTGCTCCAGCACCGATAAGGACATTATTAGCCAACATCGGGTGGCGCCTTCCACCATTTGTGGATGTGCCACCAAGGGTAACTCCGTGATAGATTTTGCAGTCGTTGCCGATGACGGCGGTTTCACCAATCACTACTCCTGCGCCGTGGTCGATCACAAATCTTCTTCCAATTTTGGCTCCTGGATGAATTTCAATTAAAGTCAGCCATCTTGAAATTTCAGCAATCAAGCGTGCAATAAAATACAAACGGTATGTATAGAAAAAGTGGGCGATTCTATGACAAAAGATCGCTCGTGGGCCTGGATACAGCAAGGCGATTTCAAACAAGCTTTTGGCACTTGGATCAAATTTTCTATAGGCTTTTAAAAAATCTAACATAATGATTAGAACTACATGATCTTTAACTGTAGTTCAATCAAAGGTTTATAGGATGGTGCGATTAGCAGACCACTTTGCACCCACTGTTGGGCTTCTGTAGTTTTACGCTGCGAAAGTAAGGATTTGGCAATTCCCGAATAGGCACCCACTTCAAAAGGATCCCGTTCGTTGACCTGTCTCCAATACTTTAAAGAGCAATTCAAATCCCCTTTCTCTTCACAAAAATGAGCTTGCAGAATCAAAGGCAAATTATGTAAGGACTTAGCGTCTGAGCTTAATGCTCGTCCAATCAGTAGACTCTTTTGATACTGTTCACCCATTTGACTTAAGACCACAGCTTGCGCTCCATAAACCAAGGGCTCAGTAGAAAACTTCTCTGCGGCCTTCTTAATAGGAGCCTCAACAATATCTCCCATAAAACCTATTCTTTGATAACAAAGCGATGAATACAGTAAGGTGTTCATCTTATCTTTAGGAAGTTCACGAAAAACTTGCGCACAATAGGCCTCTAAGTTTTTAGAGTCATAGACATATTCGTAGGCACTTCTACGGATTTGCGAATAACCGTAAGGATCTCGTTCAATGAAAGCTTCAATTCTTGCTGGAACTGTCTTTTTTAAATCAGGAATCTTTAAGGCCAGCCAAATACTAATAATACTCAACTGGTCCTTACGATCCGAATTGGTCAACATATAGTTTTCTAAAAGTTGCTGAGCTCTTAACAGCAACAAAGAGTCTGAGTTGATCTGCCACTGCTCAATCAAAGATAAGGCCATAAATAAAGGAATATGCCCCTCATAGTAACCTCTCACATAGGCTCCAAAAAAATAGTCCCAAGCCTCTTGAAACTTTTTTTGTGCTAAATACAAATGTCCAAGGTTCACCCACGCTGCTAAAAAGTTAGGATTTTTACGAATGCTTTGAACAAAAAAACTTTCTGCCATTTGGTAGTTCTGATCAATCAGAAAGCTTAACCCCTGAACCGTCAACCATTCTGGTGAACTTTGAATGTCTGTCGGAGCCTGACTTAACAGGTCTCTGGCATATACTGTCTGACGCTCTTGATTCAATACAAGGGCTGCCATTTGAATAAAAAATCCTGGAGCCTGTTCTGAGGCCGTACCACTTTTTACTACATTCTGAAAATGCACATAGGCTTCGCTCAAATCTCCTTTTAAAAAGCCAGCATGTCCCTTTGCTAAACTCTCTGCCACATTGATCTCTGGAGACCGTCTTTCCATGATCATCATGTAGGCGTAGTAAGTTCCCACGGCCAAGCTAATGAACGCCAGCATAGACATTACAAATTTAGGGAAATTAAAACTGTTGGCACGCGCATTAGGATGTACTGGCCTTCTAGCGGGTGGAGTTTTAAAATTAAGAGGAGCAATATCAGGATTGGGATTGGTTTTATCAATGGCATTCAGGGCTGACAGCTCTTCGGTGTCATCCATTAAGTTCGTACTCGTCAGTTGATCTGTCGCATCCTGAGTATTAGAAGACATCGTCTTAGTGATTTCACCAGCTGAAGCCGCATTAGCTTTGAGAAGCTCATTGCGAAAAAGTTCAATGTCTCTGACAAAGGCCCAATTTCCAAAAGCCGCAGCAATTTCATCAATAGCAACCACTTGTCTTTGCTTGATCTGTTCAAAGACTTCGTTTTGCGAGTAAGGTCCCGTGATATATGTCGATGATTTTACAATCCATACTTTTTCATCTGGCCCAAAAGAAGGATTCACAATTCTCTCCTAGTGTTTAAAATGTCTCACTCCTGTAAAGATCATATTAACACTTAATTCCCTCGCTTTGGAAATAACTTCTGCATCTTTTATGGACCCTCCAGGCTGAATAATCCACTTCACATTATTCTGTGCCGCCAATTCTATCGAGTCACTGAACGGGAAAAACGCATCACTAGCTAAAACCAAGTCCTTTGCCTCAGGATGAAATTTTTTAGCTCTCATAAAAGCCTGTTCCATAGCATCAATGCGACTGACCTGTCCCATACCTAAGCCCACCGTCTTGGTGCCAGAACAAACGGCAATCGCATTGCTCTTTAAATGAGCACACACTCTCCATGCAAATTTTAAGCTGTCTAAAATTGCAACTGAAGGAGTTTCTCCATGCACCACCCAAGTTTTTTCATCTACACCTACTAGATCAGGAGTTTGCACCAAGAGTCCTCCCATTACCGATCTGGACATTGGTCGTGTTTTTTTAAACTCCATCATTTCAGGCCACTCTAAAAGACGTAAATTTTTTTTCTTCGCAAAGACCTTTTGTGCCTCATCACTAAATTGAGGCGCAACAATACACTCAACAAAAATACCAGCCAGCAGTTCTGCTTGGTCTTTGTCTACAGTTTGGTTTAAGGCAATGATTCCACCAAAAACACTCATAGGGTCCGCAGCTAGTGATTCTTGCAAGGCTTGGGTCAAATCCTCACTTTGGCTCACTCCACAAGGATTGGTGTGCTTTAAGCTCACTACTGTGGGCTTTTCAAATTCTTTCAGAGCATCAATAGCCGACTGAAGATCTAAAATATTATTATAAGAAAGTTCTTTACCCTGAAGAACACGAGCATTGTGCAGGCCCTTAATATCTGTTTTGTACCAACTGGCCTTTTGGCTAGGGTTCTCTCCATACCGAAGCTCAGACACTTTATGAGCCCCAAGAGCCCATTCTTGATCCGCAAAAAAATCAGTGCCTTCACTCAACCAAGCCGCAATCTGACTGTCGTAATAGGACGTATGTTTAAAAACTTTGGCCGCTAAATACTTTCTTTGTTCTAAAGTGGTTTCAGTTTTTAATAATTCGTAATCCGCAGGATCACACATCACATTGATGCGATCAAAGGACTTGGCCGCAGCTCTTAAAAAAGACGGTCCACCTACATCCACAAGCTCGATCTGTTCATGAAAGGCTAAGCCTTTAGCAATCCCCGCCTCAAAGTCATATAAGTTTCCCACAACAATATCAAAAACGCTTACGCCAAACTCTTTTAATGTCTGCGCGTCCCCTTCGTGGTCTTTTCTGGCAAGAAGTCCCATGTGAATATTGGGATGCAAAGTCTTAACCCTGCCGTCCATCACTTCAGGAAATTGCGTAAGTGCACTGACGTCTTTCACCTCAACGCCCAACTCTCGAAGGGCTTTGGCTGTTCCACCCGTGCTGTAAACTTCATCTTGATGTGTGTTAAAAATCTCAGCTAACTGTTCTAAACCTGATTTGTTATAAAGACTGACTAAAACTTTGCGTCTCTTGGCCATATTGCACCCCTATACGGCTCAGCATCGTTGAAACAAAAAGATCACTGGGTCTTTGCTTACCTTAGGAACTGTGCCGCAAAAATATTGATATCATCATTGGTTAAATAAATCCCACCACCAAAGAAAGGATTAAACTCACGTCCCTCTCTTTCTAAGATAGAATCACCACCACCGACTAAATAAATTCCTTTAAAGATATCCCAACGAGCAAAGGCTCTTAAATTGGGGTCATCAAAATCAAACATTTCCAAAGAAAGTTTTAATGAATTGTTAAAAAGACTGTAATCAAACCCAAAACCACCCGAGGACTGGATCAATCCCCCTCTAAGGGTAAAGTTATAAAAGTTCTTTGCAAACAAAGCCGTAATTTTAATTTTATTATCATAATTCACAACTTCTCTGACTGTGGCATCCGTAGACACTGGCGGAGCCCCCGTTGTTGTTGTGGTCTCTACAGTTTTAGATTTAATGCTTCCATACGGATCTTGAACAATCCCCAAATAATAATAGCGATCTAAACCTGGCTGAATCTTTAAACCAAAATAGGTCTGCATCTCTCCAGCTTCAGCCATATACTCTGTTTTAAAGTCAAATGTGGTTTCTAGATTTAAAGCCCCACCCAGTACACGGTTTAAGTTGCCAATGGCTTTGTTGATCCCTTCCACAGTCTCTTCATCGTTTAAGAGTTTACCTATGGTTCCCTCACCCTCATTGATTTTTGTGGTGACCTCTTCGATGTTAGCTAAAGAACGATCCAGTTTTTCCATACCACCTGTGACATTGCCCCAAGCTTTTTGGAATTCTTCTCTGCCATTTTCACCAAAAGCAATCTTAAGAGTGTCTGTGACTTCTTCGATGCTATCAATAATGCGGTTAATACTTTCTTTGTTTTCAGAAGATACAGACGCTAGGTCTGCTGTCAGTTTTTCAAGGTTAGATACAATTCTTCCAATAGGAGTCTCGTCGGTCCCTTCTACTGTGGCTTGTTTAAGAGCAGCAGCCACTTCTTGCAAGGCTGAAGACACTTTGCCCACTTCGTTCATCACAGTGTCTAAAGACCCTGCCATTTGCACGTTTTTAATCATGGCTCCATTTTCTAAAAGAGGATCGTTGAGGTCCCCCCCGTATATGGCCACAAACTTATCACCCAAAATACCATTGGATTTGATTTCAATCACAGCACTCTCGGTAAGGCCCAAATCGCTCTGCACTAAAATATCAATCTGTGCTCTGCCATTGACTAAACGAATATCGTTGATGATACCGACCTTAACACCAGCGACCTTCACTGCTGTATTTTTAATCAAACCACCAGCGTCTTCTAGCATAAACGAGAAGCCTTGGGTGGAGCCTAATACAGTGGGACTTTTTGAGAGCTTCACACTCAAATACAAAACAAAAGAAAGCGATACCAAAACAAAAAGACCGACCTTGAGTTCTGGAGTATTCAGTCTCATTTCTTAACCCCTTTAGACACAAATCGACTGACCAAAGGATGATCAGTACTTAAAAATTCAGCAGGTGTCCCTCTCATAATCACTTTGCCCTCGTGCAGCATTATGATTATATCTCCAATTCTAAACGCAGCGTGCAAGTCATGAGAAATCACCACTGTAGTCGCATCCTCAATTCCTTCATGGGTGTTTTTAATCAAATCATCCACCATTTCAGTTAAAACAGGGTCCAATCCCGTTGTGGGCTCATCATACAAAAGAATTTTAGGGTCCAAAGCAATGGCTCGGGCTAACCCCACTCTTTTCCTCATCCCACCACTTAATTCTGCAGGAAGTTTGGCATAATGTTTAGGGTCTAGACCACACATTTCTAACTTTTTTCGTGCAATCTGTTCTCTTTGTAAAAGGCTGAGTTCCCTACGATGCTCTTTTAAGGGGAAACAGGCATTTTCAAGGGCCGTCATATCATCAAAAAGGGCCGCGTATTGAAACATCACTCCAAAGTTTTTCAGAAATTCGGCCGACTGCTTAGGCGTCATCGCATTTAAATCTTGTCCTAACACTTCAATAGAGCCTGATGTAGGTTTTAGCAGTCCTAAAATGTGCTTTAAAAGCACGCTTTTTCCCGTACCACTAAACCCAATGATCATTGTGATTTTACCACGAGGAATATCTATATCCATCCCATTCAGGATATACTCACCGTCTTCACTAAAGCGTTTTTTCAAATCACGAATTTTAATCGCAATGTTATCATTATAAGGGGCTACATCTACGTTTTCTGTACTCATCTTTGCCCCACCTATTCCACAAAATGAAAATATAAACGAATGAAATTTGTTAAAACATAACTGGCGATAATGATGGTCACCATACTGACAACCACACCACGATTGGTGGCCTCACCCACTCCTCTTGCTCCACCTTTTGTATAAAAGCCTCTGTGTGTACAAATCAAAGAAAAAATGAGTCCAAAGATAGCGGCCTTAAACATCCCTTGATACACATCACTAGGTTTAATCCATGATTGGATCTTATCAATAAATAGAGCCCCATCGACTTCTAAAACATACACGGATAAACCGTATGAGCCTAACATGGCGATAAAATCAAAAAATCCACACAAAAGAGGCAGCACCACAATCGAAGCTAAAATTCTTGGCATCACCAAGTATTGAATGGGGTCCACTCCCATAACTCTCAGAGCATCTATTTGTTCAGAGACACGCATGGTCCCAAGTTGTGCTGCCATTGCTCCACCTGCTCTTGCTGAAACCAGAAGCCCTGTCAGCACAGGACCCAACTCTCTAAAAATACCAAGAGCCACAGTAGGTCCCACCAAGTCAGACATGCCCACCATGCTAAAACCCAACCAAATTTGGAGTGATAAGGCCATGCCCGTGAACATCCCCGTTAAAAAGATGATACTCACTGATCCTGTTCCCACAAAATCCATGTGCTTAAAAAACTCTTCCACTCTGTAAGGTCGGGCAGGGATGGTTTTGAATGCAGAACCCGCAAAGATAAAGAAATGACCTAAGCCATACAAAAAGGCCTCAATCTTTAACAATTGAATCAGATGACCTATGTACCTCAGCGGTTCCCCCTAAAATCTCTCTTCTTAGTCGACGGCTCAATCTTACTACAAATTCATAGACAATGACACCACACTTTTCTGCCAAGGACTCTAGACTGATATTTAATCCCGAAGGGTCTTGGCCCATCACCGTAGCCTCATCTCCGATCTGCACCTCATCTTGAATGTCAGTCACATCTACCATCATATAATCCATACAAATTGCGCCCACTGTGGGAACACGATGGCCCTTTAAGATGACATGACTTTGTCCCGTCAGCCTGCGCGAGTACCCATCTGCATACCCCACAGGCAAGGTCGCAATGACAGAAGGACGCTCTGCCGTCCATAGTCCACTATAAGATACCGTCTGCCCCGCAGGAATATTCCGCAAAGAAATCACAGGGGACGCCAACCTGAGAACGGGTCGCAAACCAATTTTTTCTGCCTGAATACCCAGCAACCACAGGCCTGGTCGAAGACCAAACTTCATCTTTGCAGGTTCATTTTCCAAAGCCTTTGAACTGGCAATATGAGCAAGAGCGTCAGGGAAGGCCTCAGCAATTTCATGAAAGACGGCATACTGCTGGGCACTGCTCGCGCCTTGTTGTGGCCAATTGCTGGCATCTAAAAAGTGAGTGAACACTCCCTCTAACTTTAACTCTGGGTACTCAAGTAGCTTCTCTTTTACAACACTGACCTGTTCTTTTTGAAACCCTAAACGGCTCATCCCTGTATCAAATTCCAAATGAATTTTAGCAGATGTTTTTTTTGATCGCAGAAAATCTCCCAATAATACTAACTGAGCTATAGAAGAAACCACATAGGTCACATTTTGTTTAAAGATTTCTGGCAATTCATCTTCAGTAAAATGATTAAAAAGTAAAATGTCGCGATCTATTCCATTTTGTCGCAATTCAATGGCCTCTGACAAACGAGCCACCCCAAAATATTGCACACCCATACACTGTAACGCGTGGGCAATGTGTACCGCGCCACCCCCATAAGAGTTTGCCTTCACCATAGGACAAATAAAAGAACTTTGGGTCTTTGATCTGATCCAATCCATATTGTATTTTAAACTTTCATAACAGATGTAAATGATCGACTCAGCATACTGCATCTTCATCCCCCTTGCCCAGGCTCAAAATCAGGAACGAAGTTATCACCTTTGGACATCACAAAAAGTTGCGAGGAGTTTTCTTCTGCTAACACCTTCTGCGAGGCCGCTAACATCAAATCCTCTGCATCATAGGCTGAGGACGGATATTCAGAGATACAAATTGTTGTTGTTAAAGCAAATTCTTTCTTTAAATCATTAAAGTACTTTGCTGTTTCTAACATTCTTTTTAAACGTGTGGCCTTCACTTTTAAGTTTTCAAAATTCATATGAGGGAAAAGGACTGCAAACTCCGCTTCTCCCATTCTTCCCGCAAAGTCTGTTTTACGAATAGCCTGATCAATCACTTTGGCTACCATCTTAAGCAATGTTCTGTACCTGTCGGCATTAAGTTCTTTTTTGATGTTTTGCAGATGATCCACACTGATATATACGTAAGAGGCTGGGAGTTTAATTCTTCTTGCTCTAGCCACTTCTAAAAACACTTGTTCAGAAAACGTTCTTTTATTTAGACACCCTGTAAGTTCATCATGTCTTTCCAGATTATGAATCTTTTCTTTTAATAACACTTCCGAAAGCCAGCGTACAATCACTGCCTCACAAGCGCGAAAATAAGACTCTTCTTTTACGGAGGGTGAAACACCCACTAAAGCAAAAAGACCTCGCACTTGGCCATCCACCTTCAAAACTGATGTCGCAATTTTCTTTTCATCCACCGCATTTTGCACCATCTGCACAAAAGGACGGTACTCATCCATCCTTAATAAATCCTTTTGCGGATCAAATAGACGATCTTCTGAAAAGTTGAGCCCCAAACCTCTGACCTTTTGAAATGCCACTCCTTCAGAGTGGGTGGCCACTAGGGACGCATAAGCTGACATGTATTTAAAATAAATGACCGCATCACATTCAAAAAAATCATAAAGCTCGTTGGTGTATAATTTGATTGCCTCATCATAATGTTCAATGGCTGTAAGTCGATCCACCCAATTGACAAAACGATTAAGCACATCGTTATTGCCCCCACCAGAAAAATCATTGATGTCAATGATCTGTTCTTCATTTTTAAATCTAAGGGGCTCATCTTCCAAAGTGGAGGCCCCCGCCACACTTTTCTCTACCTGATAGCGCAATAAGAGCTGTTCAATGCCATTATCCAATAGGGCCGTTAAAACTCGTGTGGTGATCTTCCCTTGCGGAATGACTCCCTTAAAATTCTTTAAATGTGTCACTGTTTGATCTAAATCTTCAGGCAAACCTAAAAGATAAAAGAAGGTTTCAGGGAAAACTTGATTTAAGGTTGGCAAAAGTCCATGCAGGGTCACCAGAGTGTGATCCAATAAAATGATATGTGGTGGAAATTCTTTTCCTGTAGCTTGCAGCTGTTCTAGTCCTACAAATACTTTTACTGTATACCCTTCCACCGCCATGACCGTCATAAACCGATGCGACACACTGGCGTCACTGGAAAGTATCGCGATATTAAATGACGGTCTGTATCCTGCTATCTCTACATTCATGGTGGGGGTTACGCAGCTCTCTTCTTTATATTTCTAACCATTAAGAGCACCTAGAGGCACTCTCAATGATCCACTTTTTTATAACTTACAATTCTACTCTGGGAGGCTTAATAGCTCCACTTTCTTCGTTGGCTTTCAGTTCATTCTTTAGATCTTCATCAGCCTGATCCATTTCCATATCAGACATATCCAAATCCAGATTATTCAACTCTTCGGTCAACTCTTCGATCACCTTGGTCCAATCATTTTTCGATGATACAGGTCTGAATTCTCTTTCTGTCTCTTCAGCAACCACAACCTCAATCTCTTCTAAATCATTGAGATCTCCAAAAAGATCCTCAACGTCGCCTTCAAGATCATCAGCAAAGCTACCAAAGGCCGACTTGGCCTCTTCTAAGCTCTCTGAAACCAAAGTCGAACCGTATTGGCTCGCAGGAGTTTTAACTACACTGGCCACTTCATCCACACGACTTACTGCACTCTGGCCTGTGGCCTTGACAGCCCTCTCTGTGCTTTGTAATTCAACGGCGGCGGCATCACCCAAAGAACTCTTTGCCGTGCTTGAATCTTGCCCTGCATCCTCAACTACTGGCGTGAGGCTTAAGCTTTGAGCGAAGTCCACATCAATATCTTCTTCTTCGATTTCAAAAGCAAAAGTCTCGGCCTTAATCGTTGTGCCTGAGGCCTTCGGCACTTCTGGTGTCACTTGTTTGGCTGACATTGGAGGCGCTATTGTTTTTACTTCTGGCTCTGGGTTTTGATTTTCCAGACTAGGTAGGGCTGGTAAACCTGACATCACATGCGAAGGGCTCTCTGCTTGAGGCTCGTCCTGTGTATTGAATTCAGAAGCCTCATTAAAAGCTTCATCAATTGCATGATCTAAAGTGTTAAAATCGGTAACGATGTCTTTGAGCAGCTTTTGATCTATCTCGCCCAAAGACACAAGATCCAATCGTCCTTTCAATGAAGAACTGATAAGACTCATCTTATTTAATTTATCTCTTAGGTTCTGTACTTTTAAAACTGACTCATATCCCGCAAAATCAATTTCACTTTGTTCAGCAGTTTTAGGTTCAAAAGCTTTTACATCCTCAAAGGCCTCTGGTTCTTCTTGTAAAAGCATAGGTAAGGCCACCAAGAATCCCAAACCTAGAAGCATTAAAATCAAGGGCCACACAGCCATTCCTACCAAACTTTTTTGTTCTGCTCTAAAAACATAGTCATAACCATTTTGACGATGATGCAACCATGCTTCACCCTCATGAGTGTACAGCTCTCCTTCAGGAATGGTTTTGATCACTGACGACGCCTTTTGCGCCATGTACTCCTTGCGAGGATGTAAAATGAAACGACCTTCACCATCTAATACAACAACATCAGGTGAGATTCTTCCATAAGGCACGCGCTCAAGATCCAAAACCCCCACAAGAAGTCCCGTCCCAATAGCGGCGTCATTCACGGCCGAGGCCATCATCACTACGGACTGACCTGACTCATCAAGCCCTGCCATCCATACGTACGAAGAAGATTTGACCGCTTCATAAGATAGTGTTTGCATTCTTGTCACTATATTTTCAGACAGTTCATTAGAGGCAAAGTCCTTGGACTTTAACCACTGCTTTTCATAAGGTGTATTTTCATCATCTGTTACCGAGTAAAATCCTATCAGATCAAACTCTGCTTCCATAAACGCAGCATGATCAAACTCTACACCTTTATTACTTTTAAGTTGGTAGTTGTAAGACCACTGTCCAAGTTTAAATTTTATTTGTTTAGAATACTCTTCAAAAAAGGATTGCGTCAGTGTCACCGAAGTCTTGGCTTCGTTAAAAGTTGTTTTATTTAGCAGCTGATGGCCAAAAAACGCAAAAGACACCGTTGCCCATGCTAAAGCTAATCCCCACAATAAAATTTTGTATGTTTTTATGCTCATAATTATTGCCCCTTAACCCTCTTAAGCTTACCGACACCCTTGGCTAAGGGCATAATGCAGCGCAGTCTTTCTTTAATATATAACGCGCCTTCGCCCAGACCTTATCGACACGCTTATATCTATAGCACTGGGCTTTTTTCAGTCTCTACCGACAATTTCTTGTGCTTACTCGAGGATCAGAATATTTATGTCTCATGAATAATTTTGACTTTATTGTTGTCGGGAGTGGTCTAGCGGGGCTCAGCTTCGCCCTTAAAGCAAGTTCTTTGGGCAAGGTCGCCGTGATCAGTAAGTCTCAGCTCATGCAGACCAATTCATGGAGAGCACAAGGGGGTCTAGCTGCGGTGATCTCGCACACTGACTCTTTTGAAAAGCACATTCAAGATACCTTAATTGCGGGTGATGGACTGTGTGACATCCCCAACGTCAAACGCATTATCGAAAATGCGCCCGATAGGATCACAGAACTCAAAGATCTGGGCGTAGAATTTGACTCCGTGAATGGGCATTTTGAATTGGCCCAAGAAGGAGGCCATAGTCATCGGCGCATTCTGCATGTGGATGATCACACGGGCCAGGCTCTCCACTCTCACTTTATTAGACTCGCTCAAGAGCATCCCCAGATCACTCTTTTTGAAAACCTATTTGTCTCTGAACTCATCAGCGAGCCCCATCCTGAAAACCCACTTGCCACTGAACTCACTAACGGTTCTCATTCTAAAAACCCATTTGCCACTGAACCCACCCGCGATTCTCATCCTGAAAGCCCATTTGTCACTGAACCCACTAGCGATTCTCATCGCTGCACAGGTGTTAAAGCCTTTAACTCCGAACACGAATTTCACTTCAGAGCCCCTTATGTTATTTTAGCCACTGGCGGCACAGGTAAATGTTTCCTTTACACCTCGAACTGGAGTGGCGCCACAGGCGATGGCATCATCATGGCCTACAACCTCGGCGCCCAAGTCAGCAATCTAGAGTTCACCCAATTCCATCCCACATGTTTGTATCACCCCATGGCTCGTAACTTTTTGATCTCTGAAGCCTTGCGTGGTGAGGGCGGACGACTACTTAACAGTAAAAATGAAGCCTTCATGTCTAAATACCATCCTCTTAAAGACTTAGCTCCCAGAGACATCGTTGCTCGTGCCATCGACCACGAAATGAAATCCACAGGGAGTGATTGTGTTTGGTTGGACCTGGCTTATCTTAAGAATCCTGCCCTCCAACAACGATTCCCCAAAATATATGAACGCTGTCTTGAGTTGGGTATAAACTTTTTAGAGCAACCCATTCCTGTTGTTCCCGCCGCTCACTATATGTGTGGGGGGATCTTAGTCGATGAGCACTGCCAGTCTTCTATTGAAGGGCTCTACGCCATTGGCGAATGCGCCGAAACAGGCTTACATGGAGCCAATCGCTTAGCGAGCAATTCCCTCTTAGAATGTTTGGTGACCGCCGAATTTGCCTACAAACATATCGCCAAGCAGTTCAACTCCCCCGCAAGACCCCACAGTTCTCAAAAGCACCAACTTCCCATCCCTTCACAGTTCTCTCTTACGGATCACAACAAACTAGATCACCGCCCAACACATCCAAAAGAATCTTTACAAATCACCTTTCAAAACTCCGACAAGATGGACCAAGACCACGCATCACTTCCCCCCGATGGCGACTCACACAAACCCCATCTTCCAGAGGATGTTAAGATTCATATCACCAGCCTCTGGGATGAGACGCGACAAATGATGTGGCTCAATATGGGGATCATCCGCTCACAAAAATTGATGAAACGAGCCCAAAGAAAAATTGGTCATATTTTAGAAGAAATTTCTGAGCTGCAAACCGAATCCCCAGCTCTCATCTACGACCCTCACTTTATGGAGCTCAGTCATATCGCCCAAATTTCGGCTCTTATGATAGAAGCCGCCTTATCGCGCCACGAAAGCCGAGGTTGCCATTTTGATCATAATTTTCCCAAAAAAAAGGCAAAAGTTCAAAAAAGCATCCAACAAAAGGGCAAGGCGATTGAATACATTGAGATTTAAACTATGATAGAAACTGAGTGCACTAACCAGGAGAACCTCATGTCGCAACAGCGAGAAACTTTTGTTTCTTTTAATAAACACTCTATTTATATCAAAGAGTGGGCGGCTCCTCATCCTAAAGCGACCCTGTTTCTGATTCACGGTCTTGGTGAACACAGTGGGTCTTATGACAGCGCTTGCAAAGCTCTCAACGAGCGAGGCATCACTTGCTTTGCGGCCGACCTGATTGGTCACGGTCAAAGCTCTGGGCAAAGAGGCTACACTCCTAGCCTTAATGAATTCGTAAGACTACTTGAACATGTCACTGACCATATTGTAGAGAACTTTCAAATAGACAAACTCCATGTCTTTTCTCACTCTCTAGGAGGTTTGATCCATCTGACCAAATTGCAATCAGGTTCGGGTTTTAAAAATCAGGTTTCAGCCATTTTTTCTAATCCATTACTAGGAATCAATGTCGACATCCCACCTTGGAAGATCACTGTGGCCAAAAATATGGCTCATTTTTTACCTCGACTGGCAATGTTCAACGAGATCGACCCTAGTGACCTTTCCAAAGACCCACAGATGCAAGATGTCTACACCAGTGACCCGCTACGACACACCAAAATCAGCGCGCGCCTTTTTGTAGAGATGCAAGAGCAACTCAGTGACTTGGAATACCAGACACCTAATTTTAATTTACCCACTCTAGTGCTGCTTTCGCCCTCAGATAAAGTCTGCAATGCTGAAAAAACCCAAGATTTTTTCACCGATCAAGAGTTTGCTCAAATTGAACTTTTTCCGCAGTCTGGACACGAGATTGTAAATGATTTAAGCAAAGAAAGAGCATTCGATACCATCTCGTCATTTGTTTTAGGAGTACAATCATGAGCTTTTCTTTATCACCCTACAAAATCATCTTATGCAGTATTCTACTTTTAGGCGTAGGTCTCTCTGGGTGTGCCCACAATGAACCTTATAACCAACATCTTGATGAATCTTGGCAACCTCCCACATTTAAAGATTACTACAAATCCGTGCGCAAGCAGACCCATCGCCAACAAAAATACAATGGCTTTTACAACCAATTTGATCTTTCCATCACAAATCTCACTGAAAATATTTTGATCAAACAATTAAAACTCGAAGCCCACAAATCCCAATGGAAGCCCGAACAGGCCAACAAAAAATTAAAAGCTCTTGATGAATCTCTAAATCACGAGTCTAAGTTTTTCGTCAGTGTCTTTACACCTAAGTCCGACGATAACAAGCTTGATATGAAATCCGCAGGCTGGGTGGCCATACTGTACTTTGACGGAGAACGTTTTGATGGACATTTTCAAGCCACATCAAAAAACGCCCACTCCTTAAAACTTTATTACCCTGACCATAACATTTGGAGCAAAGGCTTTATCCTTACCTTCCCCGTACCTGCCAAAGAACTTATGGGCAAATCATTCCAAGTGAAGTTTTCCAACCCCTACGGCGAAGCTGTCTTTCAATATTAAGGGGCTAAGCTAATGGGGCCCACGTCTAAACTGAGCCAAACTCCTTCGGCTGGATAAATCACGTGGGTGTGGATCTCACTTTGTGGGTAAATCAACTTGAGAACTTCCTTATAAAGTCCCAACTGAAATGCCGCTTTCTTGAGATGATAGGAGCTTCCTGTTTTATAATCAAAAATATGAATATTATGATTTTCATCAAAACCCCAAAGATCAATCTTTCCTGAAAGTAAAATCTGCTTATCCAATATAGAGTTAAATCCCCATTCAGGCTGACAGTGTTTCAATATCTGCCGCATATTCGGTTCAGATATAGATGAGATCTCTAAGATCATATTATAAATAACTTCTGGATCACTCACCACATAGTGAGCCAAGTAGGATCTCAGGTCTTCGTCACTGATATTTTTACTATGAAGTTCAATAGCTTTGTGAAAAATATCTCCTATATAGGGTTTTAAAAACTGATCCGCAAGAAGAGAAGAATAAGTTTTGTTATCGGTAAGTATTTTACCAAAATCCACCTTGGATATATTCAGTCTTTTCTTTTCCTTAAAATCAAAACCTTGAAATTGATTTTGAGCCATAGCCTCTACTAAAGCAGATACACTATAAGCTCTTAACTCCGTATCTCGGCTCGCCTTCACATTCAAAACAGATTTATCATAGACCAACTTGTCTCTATGCAAAATCTCCACATCCTCCCCGACTTCAAACTGCAAGCACTGAATCTCTACGTCGGAGTCTTTGATGGTCCCTCCCATCCCAACACTATTACCCTCTTGCACTCCTATATATTGCCAAGAGGTGAGCGCAAAACTATTGATATCAATAATATGAAATAGACTCTCAGTGGATGCAAATATCTTTTCTTCCCCTGTTTTTTTATCCACACTTTTCTTCACCACACCAGATATATACAGCTGCTCTTTAGCACGAGTAGCCGCCACATAGATCACACGCCTAATCTCTTTTTTTTCTGCAAGAATTCTTTCTTTATGAGAAAAATAACGAATAACAGTGGCCTTCTTTTCTGCATCCTTGATGTCCAAAACTGGAACCACAAAAACACCTGTGTCTTTAATCTTTTCAAAATCTGCAACATGGCTTAACGCACCTTTTTTACCCCCACCCACTAAAAACACATATTTAAATTCTAACCCTTTTGAGCCATGAATAGTAAAGAGTCGCACTCCAGATTGAGACTCTGAAAATACAGCTTCTGATTGCAGCTCTTCGTTTTCTGCCGAGTTCAAATCCGAAATCAAGTTTTCTAAAGTGTAGGCGTTACTCTCTGAGCGTTTACATATATAACTGTAAAGCTTCATCAGATTGGCCATACGTCGAGCCTGATCTATCCCATCATAGCCCGAATTTATAACTTTAAGTTCATGAAAGTATCTCTTAAATCCTTCCACATAGTCTTTAGATTTAAAAAAAGCATAGAAGTCTTGGAGCTTTTGTACCGCAGGATGGGACTTGGTTTGTAGCACCGAACTCCACAAACTCCATTCTTGCCTTTGGTCATACTCATCACACCAAGTTTTTAAAATCTCGTCCTCCACTTTAAAATCTTGTGTCCGTAGGAGTTTAATCATTTCCAAATCGTTATGAGGATTGTGCATCACCTGCGCAAAACATAAAACGCCTTCAATCTCTGGTCGAGACAAAAATCCACCAGAGAACTGCGCTAAGCACGGAATGTTGTTTAAGGTCAATTCCTGCTCATACTCTTGTAATACATTTCTAGATCTTGCTAAGATACAAATATCTTGAGGTAACACTCCTGAATCCTCTAATTTTTTTATTTCAGAGATAACAAAATTCTTCTCAGCATCTGGTTCTGTAAAGTAACGCAAATTAAACCTTGCGGGCTCATTCTTATTCACTTCTTCAGCGGATTTCATCGGATTGAAGGATTCACGAAACTCTGAGGACACCTCTTCAAGGTGCTTAAAAAACTCATTCATCCCAGCCATCAGATTAGGATGTGAACGATAATTTATATCTAACACTCGATCTTCAATACCTTCGTCATTTTGGGCGGACTCCCACTCTTGAGTGAATAAAGAGGCTTCGGCTCCTCTAAATAAGTAAATGCTCTGTTGTGGGTCACCCACTTTATAATAACTTTTACCTTTAAGTAAAATTTCAAAGATTTTATTTTGTATAGGACTGGTGTCCTGATATTCATCAATATACCAACAGTCCCACATATCAATATAGTCTTGGCAGTCATCTTTAAATCGTGTCAAAATTTCTAACGCTAACTCTTCAACTTCATTCATCAACACGATGGAATTTTGAATCTTGTACTCTCGTAACTCTGATTCGTATTTTTGATAAAGCTCAAATAGCAAGGCGTTCACCTCGCATACTTTAGGAAAAAAACTCTTATCAAAATATTTGCTAAAATGTTCAGGTTTTAAATATACATCTTTAATGTCTGCAAAGGCTTGCTTAAAATTATTAAAACTCTGCAAAGCCTCTTGATCCAACTTTGCCCCTCGAATAGAAGGAGTTTTATCAAATGTCTCTAAAATTTTAAAAAACTCTCCTAGGTCATTCTTCATCAATGCCGCGTTGAGTGCCACCTTGATCCCTTGCACATAGACTCTGGCTTTATCTTCATGACTACCAAGACCAACAAGGCTACTTTCAGAAAAGTTTAAAATAAATTTCACTGATTCTGAAAATTCCTCCATAAACATCTGATAGATTTCATTTAAATCATCCAGTGTTGCAGGTCGCTTTAAACTTTCTCGGTGAACAGATAATTGATTACACAGATCTAAAACTTCAGAAAAAGAAAAATGATCATAGAGCTTAGAGTAAGGTTCTTCTGATAGAAATTTAAATAAAAGCCTTTTTTGATAAAAACCCAAATGACTTTCTGAGACTATCCGCAGGTTAGGGGAATATCCCAATAAATGAGCCTTTCTTAAAATGATCTGCACACAAATTCCATGAATGGTCGTGATATTTAGATTTTCCGAATAGGCAAATCGTAAGAGGTCTTCAAGGTGGGTTTCTATATACGATTTATATGGGCTTTTCTTTTCAAACTCGGCTAGCTGGTGTTGATTCTCGGGTTGATACCTTTGATATTGCAATGCCACTCTGTCTTTGATTTCGTTAGCCGCTTTACGAGTAAAAGTGGTGCCAATGACTCTTGGCGGCCGTCCCAACTCCTGCTGATATCTCGCAAAAGTCTCTAAAATATGTCCCACAAGGTTAGTGGTCTTCCCTGCTCCCGCCCCCGCATTGACAAACGTAAACTGCGCAGGAATTTGTTTTTTATCTTCTACACCTTGATTTAACACACTCTCACCTTTTTAAACCCACTATCTTCGTCCACTCTACGTTGGCCCCATTCACTTCTTACACCACCACCAACCAACTAACTAACTAACTAACTAACTAACTAACTAACTAACTAACTAACTATCTATCTTATCTATTTTCCAACAAACTTAGCTAAAAGCTTTTCCCTATTTTTTAAAAATCCACGTTAATTTGATAAAGATTTCCGTCTCTATCCTTCACCCAACTTCCAAATTTGTTATCCATAATATCTGTGATGATCTTTTTAAAATACACTCGATACTCCTCAATGATCTGTGTGAACTTTTCTTCAGTAACACTCGCTTTCACCTGATGATGTAACTTTCGTTCCAGATATTTTTCATCCTGACCTTTCAAGATTAACGCTGGGACTTCTTTAAATTGAGATTTAATGGACACATATAACAGGCCCGCAAGTTCTCCAGGTAAATCCAAAATCCCATCTTGAACGATCATGGCATAAAGAGGCATTTGCACCTCAGGACTGGACACCACATTACTGGGCAAAGAATCTGCTTTACCACTTTTGTAGTCAAGTATGTATAGACTTCCCTCACACTCATCAACGCGATCTATGGTGCCTCGAAATTTGATTCGTCCTTCGTCATGTTCTTTATAAAATCGTAAATCTTTCAAATCAAAATAAGCTTCAAACTTTTTTTCTAAACCAATTGTTTTTGCACCTGTTCTATTCTTACGTTCGCGATCGGCCTCAATATACGTACAGATGTCTTCGGCATATCTGGCAATCTGTAATTCCACTGCCTTGGTGTTAGACCAGTACTGGTACTCATCCTTAGATTTTTCTTCAATAAGGCTTTGAATGGTCTCTTTCGTAATATTTTTCTGATCCAAAAACTTAGCTAAAATTTCATGGAAAACAATTCCTGAATGTTTGGGCGAAGGGTCCACTCCCAAAGGATCTTCATCTTTGATTCCTAGCACATAAGATAAAAAGTACTCATAGGGTCTCTCTATATACATTTCCAAAGAAGAGGCCGACAGACTCTTAAGTTTAAAGCTTGTCATCTTACATAAGTTGACTTCCCTACGTGTGTCGACAACTTTTGGATTCTGCACTTCCAAATCATTCAGACTTTGCACTCTAGCACCTTGTTTTTCCAAATTTTGAATGATCTGAGAAGGCTGCTGAGAGGTACCAATAAAATCAAATTCTGGAACCATAAAATAATTCGTTAATCCTTTGTGTGCATGAGTTCGTAGGGCTTCCTCAAAGGCCTTCATAGGACTCATACCTTCTAAGTTAAATCCTAAGTCAGAATAAATCTTCTCCACCTCATAATCAGAAAGATACGCAAATAAAGATTTATCGTAATCTTGCCTTGTACAACTTAAAAATATATTTGTTTCTCCTTGTACCCATCTGGCTTCCTCTAGAGTGTAGAAGTTGATCTTCTGACTCCGTAGCTCAGGAGAGACCTTATCTAGCTTCAAAGAAACAAATTGCAACCATGAACTTACATCCATTTTTATATTTTTAGGTATTTGTAAGGCAATGGGATAGAGCTTTCGAAGAACCTTACTGAAACGATCTGGATCTTTGTGTGAGGATAGGGTGACATCCAAAAATGTCAAAAAACCAATTGCCGTCTCTGGAACCATAAAACTCCGCAAGTGCTCATTGAGTTCTAAAAGTTTTTGACTGTCAAAAAGTTCTGAAGTGGCTCTTTGGAACTCCACCTCGTTTTTAAATTTGTCTTTTTCATCACTCCAAATTCTTTGCACATCAGACTGCTCAAAACTACCTTCTTGCAACCTAAGAGGACTTAAAAACGCATTCACTTGCTCTCTAAAACTCTCTTCGTCTGTAGCCGTAGATTTAAATTCTGACTCAAAAAAAATTTCTAAAATATCTTTATAAAACCATTTCGTTTTAGGAGCGACAATGTTGATACTCTGTGAATCTAAACTCTTCTTATAAATCTGCAAACACACCTTAATCTCATCAATAGGACTCACCACTTTAACGATTGCATTTCTATTTTCCGTTTGCACTTGCGCCAGTGCATCTACCTGCACCTGTGTTGACGCAAACTCAGAAGGAGGATTTACATGCAAAAAATCACTCTCAAATTCCAAATCTACAATAGTCCATGCGTGAGCAAGCTCAGAAAAAAACTCCTTTTCTATATCCTTAAGATTTTTATAACCCACAATGTACAGAGTTTTATTCTGCTTCTCTAGCTCAGGTAAATTCAGAAACAGCCACCCCAACGACCACGCAGGTAACACCTGTTTGGTTTGCAGAAGATTATCCCAAACGCTAGTTAAGAAACCGTAAATGTCACCATAGTTTTTCAAAAAAAGATCATCGTTCTGTATAAACTCTTCCAAGGCCTCTCGGTACACATCCCGACCCAAAATAGGTGCAAAGATGCTGATATAATCTAGTGCCACATCAATAAATGCTGTGTACTTTTTGAACTCCCCTTGCGAGCTTAGATTCATCTTAAGCACCAAGCTCAAAAGGTCTTTATCTAAAAATTGTATCTCAGGGGCTAGCTCTTGCACCTGTCTGGAAAAGAACTCATTGAGCCTAAGAATGCTCTGGTCGGGAACTGTTCCAAACCGTAAAGCCAGTTTTTCCACCATACTCTTTTTAAACTCCAGGCTAGGCATAATGAATAAGGGCATGGCTGTCTCAGTATGAAACACTTCTTGGACCATAGATTCGAGAGATGAAAAGCTCTGGTTTAAAATAGGCATAATCCAGTATTTTAATTTTATTTCCTCGATATTCAATCACTTCTAAGGTCTAAAAGACGGTGCATAACAAATTTGGGCGTTAAAGCTTTAAGAGCTTATGTCGATAGATACTTTGATGTGGCCAAATAAAGAGAAATTACTCATTGTGTCTTTGAATAATCACTTTTTAAGTGAGATCCAATCTGATTTGAATCAGAGCTTTGAAATCCAACGAGCAAACTCCGAACAAGTGGCCTTCTTCCTTATTCGCGAAGCAAATATCCGTTTAATCCTAGTGGATTTTGACACACCTATTGGTAACGTCGTTCAGACTTTAAGAAAATCTTTTGGTTATGACATTGCTCTTATTGGATGTGGCCAACCTTCTAAATCAGCCATCGAACAAGCTTTTAGAGCAGGCTGTGATTACTACGAATATCGAAACAGCAACGTTGAGCCTCGCCTTAAACTTACTCTCTTTGCATTAAAGAAGAGATTGGATCGCACTCAAGCTCTAGATCAACGCAAAAATGAAGCAAGAAAAGACACTCGAGCGCGTATTACTCTAGGCCCCATTGAAATCTTTCCTAACGATTACTTGGTGCACGCTCACGGCAAAGCTTTAAAGACCACACCTATTCAATTTAAACTTTTGCTTTCATTTTTCACCAAGACCGATGAGCTACTCAGTCGAGAATGGCTACAGGAAAACATTTGGGAAGATAACCCTATCTCTCATCGTTCTATTGATGCTCATATTTCTAAACTTAAAAAGATCGTGCCTGAACTCGGCCCAGCCCTAGTGAACATCTACGGCAAAGGCTACATGCTCAGCTCTGCCACTCTACAAGAGTTCGGCGAAGAGCAAAAGCAATCCGCCTAAAACCCCTATTGACATAGATATGAGAACTTAGCTTTTTGGTGCGCTTGTAGTGCTGGTGAAAATACAATTTGATTTTGCGAAGCTGAAAACGACCAAGAGATTCCTGCAGGAATATAATCCATTTGGAATGTACCAGACTCAGGAACACACTCAAGATCTTGAACCGCCACATGTCGGAATGAAGCTTGGTTGACCACATTTTTAATATTACCAGCTTGAGTTGTATAATTAGCAGAACAGATGCTTCCCACAGTTCCCACCATGAGCTTACCTTTAGCAATTTGGCTCAAAGTCTCTTGGCTCACACGTGCTGGCGAACTAGGATTTGTCATCTCCATATAGAAGTAACCAATGTTAGCATCTATATAAGAGTTGTTATTCTGTCCTACTTGTTGCGAACGACATTGAGCTGTATCTGTCACAATCGCATGGGCACTCATAGTGTGAGTGTCACCTAAGCGTCCTAAAACATATTCAATCAAAGTGGCAGGATAATCCCCACGAGTAGGCAATAAACTGCTTGGGTAACCAGGAATATTAAAAGCCGCTAAACCTTTTCCTCTTACATCTTCATCTGTCAAAAAGATAAAAGCAATATGGCTTCCCGTTCTAAAGAATTTACCTTCATTACGATCCACCGTTTTTAAAGCCGCATAAATCCCGCGCTCATCCCCTGATGGGCATTTAGACTCCACAAACCCTGCCGCCTCACAGTCCAAAGTCTCTTGACGTTGGATACGGCTAGCAAAAAGCCCTTGAATATTTCCATTATCATAGTCTGTATTATCTAAATACAACTTACCGTTACCAAATTTAATCAATCTTCCGTCTTGTAGGGCCCCTTTTTCTAATCCACCTAAACTCTTTTGTGGATTAAGACTGGATGTCACATCTGTTGTGGTAATACCGATTCTATAATCTAGCCCTGCGATGTCTAAACCGTGCACTAAAGTAGGAAATGCGGCAGCCATTTTGGTCTGCTCCACATACATGGACCCTGAGTTGTCCACTACAAATAAAATATCTACTTTTCCCGAGTTCACTTCTTGCTTTACCGTACGAGGTGGCTTTTGTGAAAATTCAGTCTCAGTACAACCCACTGATGCGATTGCAGCTAAAACTACGATTTGGAAAACAACTATTAACTTTTCCATAACCTTCTCCTCTTAACCACTGATAATCCAATACTTATGCCGTAAAACGCCCTTTCCCATGCCAACTCTAACTATTTGATTTTACTTGTCTTTTTTATGATCCAGAAACCCCTATCTAAAAGGCCAAACTGATAAACTAAAATACAGCAGTGACAATTTACGCCCAACCTGCGGACCAAGCGCCCCTCACACACCGTTTCTAAAGATTATCCCAAACGCTTCTCCCTCCCTCTGCCACACACAGTAGCAAAACCACACCTCTACCTTCTGGAAATCACATCGACCTAGTACCTGTAGCTTTCTTAAGCCTAAATACTGGGACTGAAGTCTGACTTCACTCAAACTTTGCCTAAATCTCCTAGGGAAACTTTAAATTTTAAGTTAGAATTTTGGAATGTTACAAAAAATCGTTGGTATTTTAATTATTGGTCTTTCAGCTTTTGGTTTATTTGCTCTTCTTCAAGGTGGTGCACTGAATAGCAAAAAGACAGCAAAAACCAAAATTGTCTTTGGAAATAAAAAAGCTGAATTTGTTGCTCCTTTTGATTTGAATATCCGATGGAGAAAAGACTTTGAAGAGCTTGTTAAAGATGGCGAAATCCCAAAGGCATGGGGCTCAGTAAGAGAAGTAAGGTTCATCCCTTTAGATAAACCCTTAGTCAAATTGGTGGATAAACTGATTCCTCCACTTATCGTAAAGGCTGATGGTGGATATATTCTTGAGGTGACCCTCATGGCTCACATCGGTGATGACGGCAACACCTATGTGATCTTTCAACATAACCTCTTAGACGTCGAACACGAGAACACCGTATGGGAGTTAAACAGAAACTACCCATTGATTGCGCAAAAGCAAACTTCATCTCAAAAAGAAAACTAGCGTAACCGCAATCTTATTTTAAAGTCTGAATCACTTGTTGCAAGCGGCTCAAATTAGAAGTCCAGTCAGAGATGATCAATTTATCTCCAGCTGAAGACACGGCAACTGCACCATCACGAGAATAAAGCGCACGAATACTCTTTTCCATATCGAAGGCTTTACCCTTTGGAACATTTAAAACTAAAGTGGCAAATCGTTCTGGTGTTGTAGAAAATTTTGTATCATAGATAGTTTCTATTCCAGATTTTAGAGCTTCTTTTGCCGCCACTAAAGACACTTCAGTTTCTGTTTCAATCACCGCAACACCTTCTAAAGATAAGGCTTTGGCAATAATATGTTTAGCGGCATCTGCATTAACATCTTCAGCTTTTATGTTTATTGTTTTATTGGAAAGTCCAGAAGCCACAACAACAGGCTTATTATAAATCTTTGTTAAAAGCTTCATCTGTGTCGAAAGAGATTTATTATTCACATCTAAAGAGACACCACCCGCCCATGCTGTGATTGAAACCAATAGTGTTGAAAGTAATAGTACTAGAAATCTCATGATTTATGACTCCTGTTTAGGTTAATGAACTGTGCACCCAAGCACACACATAGAAACACTAATACAACAATGAAGTCTATAAGAAGTTTCTCAAAATTAAAAAGCTACGGAATAAAAAGGCAAAAAAAAACCTGATAAGTTGCCTTATCAGGTTTAAAAATAAAAGTTGGCGTCGTGCTACTCTCACACGGACAAGCCGCATTACCATCGCCGCTGACGGACTTAACTGCTGAGTTCGGAATGGAATCAGGTGTATCCCCGTCGCTATCAACGCCATTAAAACAATTTGAATAAAAGCTCAACCTAGTCGCTTAAAAGCTTCTAAGCCTTGAAGTGTAAATTTAATTTGAGTGATACAGATCTACTTAAAGATCAAGTAAGCTCATTGTACGATTACGATTTGTTTCGCGTATTAAATTGACAATTAAATTTTGAGATCCAACAAATTCTAAATTTGTTCAAATCATTCTTAGCAGAGGAATTTAAGAATAGAATTTTTAGTTCACTGATTTAGCAAAGCTAAAAATTTAAGTCTAAAAATTGCTCCACATTTAAAGTCAAACGACATATTAGTATTGGTCAGCTAAATGTATTGCTACACTTACACCTCCAACCTATCAACCTCCTAGTCTAGAAGGAGTCTTAAGGGAAAACTAATCTTGTGGTCGGCTTCCCGCTTAGATGCTTTCAGCGGTTATCCGTTCCAAACATAGCTACTCTGCAATGCCGCTGGCGCGACAACAGAAACACCAGAGGTTTGTCCATCCCGGTCCTCTCGTACTAGGGACAGCTCCACTCAATTTTCCTACGCCCACAGAGGATAAGGACCAAACTGTCTCACGACGTTCTGAACCCAGCTCGCGTACCTCTTTAATTGGCGAACAGCCAAACCCTTGGGACCTGCTCCAGCCCCAGGATGAGATGAGCCGACATCGAGGTGCCAAACACCCCCGTCGATGTGAACTCTTGGGGGGTATCAGCCTGTTATCCCCGGAGTACCTTTTATCCGTTGAGCGATGGCCCTTCCACGCGGGACCACCGGATCACTTTGACCTGCTTTCGCACCTGCTCGACTTGTAGGTCTTGCAGTTAAGCTCCCTTATGCCAATGCACTCGACGCCTGGTTTCCAATCAGGCTGAGGGAACCTTCGCACGCCTCCGTTACTTTTTAGGAGGCGACCGCCCCAGTCAAACTCCCCACCAGACAGTGTCCCTCGCCCAGATAATGAGCGCAGGTTAGATCTCTAAGACAACAAGGGTGGTATTTCAAGGATGACTCCATCAGAACTAGCGTCCCAACTTCAAAGTCTCCCACCTATCCTACACATGCTGCCTCAAAGATCACTGCCAAGCTAGAGTAAAGGTTCACGGGGTCTTTCCGTCCTTCTGCGGGTACCCGGCATTTTCACCGAGAATTCAGTTTCGCTGGGCACTTGGTTGAGACACCGGAGAAGTCGTTACGCCATTCGTGCAGGTCGGAACTTACCCGACAAGGAATTTCGCTACCTTAGGACCGTTATAGTTACGGCCGCCGTTTACTGGGGCTTCGATTCTCAGCTTCGCTTGCGCTAACAAATCCTCTTAACCTTCCAGCACCGGGCAGGCGTCAGGCTGTATACGTCGTCTTGTGACTTAGCACAGCCCTGTGTTTTTGATAAACAGTCGCTACTCCCATTTCACTGCGACCTCCAAAGGCTTCATCCGCAAGGATTACACCCTCAAAGGCACACCTTATCCCGAAGTTACGGTGTCAAGTTGCCGAGTTCCTTAACCAAGTTTAACCCAATCGCCTTAGAATACTCATCCTACTCACCTGAGTTGGTTTACGGTACGGGCTTTCTTTACAACACATCGAAGATTTTCTTGGAACCATGGAGTCTGCCACTTCTGGGAATAAATTCCCTCGCATTCGCATCTCAGTGTTAAGTGTAGCGGATTTACCTACTACACCACCTACTTGCTTACACCTCAATCCAATAAGAGGCTGGCATATCCTAATTCGTCTCTCCTATGCTTAAATAAAGAAAGGTAAAGGAATATTAACCTTTTATCCATCGACTACGCCTATTGGCCTCGCCTTAGGACCCGACTAACCCTGGGACGATTACCGTGGCCCAGGAACCCTTGAGTTTACGGCGTGCAGGTTTTTCACCTACATTAACACGCTACTTGTGTCAGCATGATCACTTCTTATCAGTCCAGCCGTACTCACGTTCGACCTTCACCCCAATAAGAACGCTCCCCTACCCCGTATAGATTACTCTATACAGCCGTGTCTTCGGTATTAAGCTTTAGCCCCGTTAAATCTTCCGCGCAAATCCACTAGACCAGTGAGCTATTACGCTTTCTTTAAAGGATTGCTGCTTCTAAGCCAACCTCCTGGTTGTCTCAGTAGCTTCACAACGTTTTCCACTTAGCTTAAATTTAGGGACCTTAGACGACGGTCTGGGCTCTTTCCCTCTCGACTATGGACCTTATCACCCATAGTCTGTTTCCCGGAGTAGATATCAATGGCATTCGGAGTTTGATTGGGTTTGGTAATCCGGTAAGGACCCCTAGCCCATTCAGTGCTCTACCTCCATGATACAATTTATCCGAGACTATACCTAAATATATTTCGGGGAGAACCAGCTATCACCCAGTTTGATTGGCCTTTCACCCCTATCCACAGCTCATCAAAGTATTTTTCAACACACACTTGTTCGGGCCTCCACGAAGTGTTACCTCCGCTTCACCCTGGCCATGGATAGATCACCAGGTTTCGGGTCTATCCCTGCAAACTAAATCGCCCTATTCAGACTCGCTTTCGCTACGGCTCCACCTAACGGCTTAACCTTGCTTGCAAAGATAACTCGCTGACTCATTATGCAAAAGGTACGCGGTCACACATTTAGAATAGTGCTCCCACTGCTTGTAAGCTTACGGTTTCAGATTCTATTTCACTCCCCTCCCGGGGTTCTTTTCACCTTTCCATCACTGTACTAGTTCACTATCGGTCATCAAGGAATATTTAGCCTTGGAGAGTGGTCTCCCCAGATTCCCAACGGATTTCTCGTGTCCGATGGTACTCAGGATACTCCTAGAGTCACTCTTGTTTTCGTTTACAGGGCTTTCACCTTCTTTGGCTAGTCATTCAAACTATTCTACTAACAATCATGAATCTCACATTGGAGTCCTACAACCCCTAATTCAAATAAATAAATTAGGTTTGGGCTCTTCCCCGTTCGCTCGCCACTACTAAGGGAATCTCTTTTGATTTCTTTTCCTCAGGGTACTTAGATGTTTCAGTTCTCCTGGTTCGCTTTTCTAAGCTATGTATTCACTTAGAAATACCTGTAAAACAGGTGGGTTTCCCCATTCAGACATCTCCGGATCATAGTGTATGTGCCACTCCCCGAAGCTTATCGCAGCTTATCACGTCTTTCATCGCTTCTTGATGCCAAGGCATCCACCGTAAGCTCTTAAAAACTTTAAATTGGTATTCTTAAACTCTGCTAAGAATCAACTCAACAAATTTGAAAAATCATTTAATTTTACTTAAATGATATGTTCTCTCTCAAGTATATCGATTTTCATCGATACATTTTTAATTGCTTACAATGCTTACATTTTATTTTCATAAATTCAGTCATTGTAAAAATTTAATCCAGCGAAACAACCGCATTTTTTTATTTCATTTTGTACTACAGTTAAAAAAATTTAGGCTATTTCAAATTAAATTTTACCTTTCAATTACAAACATAAAAATAAACTATTAAAAATAATTTATCTTACATATTTGTAAGAGCTTTTATTCAATTTTCAAAGAACAACTTCATAGCGAGAGCTTTGTAACAGTTGGTGGGCCTGGGAAGACTTGAACTTCCGACCCCACGCTTATCAAGCGTGTGCTCTAACCAACTGAGCTACAGGCCCTCTCGCCTTGATTGAGCTTACGCTCTTTCAAAGCTGAATAGCTTGGTTTTTGTGAAAGACCTAGAATGTTCATTCACCATAATTTAACTTCGCAGTTATTTTATTGGTTTCAGAAATATCATCCTTAGAAAGGAGGTGATCCAGCCGCAGGTTCCCCTACGGCTACCTTGTTACGACTTCACCCCAATCATCGACCATACCTTGGACGCTTGCCTCCGAAGTTAGCTCAGCGGCTTCTGGTATAACCAACTTTCATGGTGTGACGGGCGGTGTGTACAAGGCCCGGGAACGTATTCACCGCGGCATGCTGATCCGCGATTACTAGCGATTCCAGCTTCATGGAGTCGAGTTGCAGACTCCAATCCGAACTGAGAAGAGCTTTAAAAGATTAGCCAAACCTTGCGGTCAAGCAGCTTTCTGTACTCTCCATTGTAGCACGTGTGTAGCCCTGGGCATAAGGGCCATGAGGACTTGACGTCATCCCCGCCTTCCTCCGACTTAACGTCGGCAGTCCCTCTAGAGTGCCCAACTTAATGCTGGCAACTAAAGGCAAGGGTTGCGCTCGTTGCGGGACTTAACCCAACATCTCACGACACGAGCTGACGACAGCCATGCAGCACCTATATACAGACCCGAAGGCGTCACCATCTCTGGCGACTTCCTGTACATTTCGAACCCAGGTAAGGTTTTTCGCGTTGCATCGAATTAAACCACATGCTCCACCGCTTGTGCGGGCCCCCGTCAATTTCTTTGAGTTTTAATCTTGCGACCGTACTCCCCAGGCGGGATACTTAACGCGTTAGCTTCGGCACTGAAGGGGTCAATACCTCCAACACCAAGTATCCATCGTTTACGGCGTGGACTACCAGGGTATCTAATCCTGTTTGATCCCCACGCTTTCGGATCTGAGCGTCAGTAATAGTCCAGAAGGCCGCCTTCGCCACCGGTGTTCCTCCAAATATCTACGTATTTCACCACTACACTTGGAATTCTACCTTCCTCTACTATACTCAAGACCGCTAGTATCAAATGCACTTCCCGGGTTGAGCCCGGGGCTTTCACATCTGACTTGGCAGTCCGCCTACATCCGCTTTACGCCCAATGATTCCGAGCAACGCTAGGACCCCTCGTATTACCGCGGCTGCTGGCACGAAGTTAGCCGGTCCTTTCTTGTAAGGTACGTTCATTTTGTTATTCCCTTACGACAGAGTTTTACGACCCGAAGGCCTTCATCACTCACGCGGCGTCGCTGCATCAGGGTTTCCCCCATTGTGCAATATTCCCTACTGCTGCCTCCCGTAGGAGTCTGGGCCGTGTCTCAGTCCCAGTGTGACTGGTCATCCTCTCAGACCAGTTAGAGATCGTTGCCTTGGTAGGCCTTTACCCCACCAACTAGCTAATCTCACGCGGACTCATCCTCTAGTGATAAATCTTTGACCCCTGTTTCCGCAGAAACTGTGGTCTTATGCGGTATTAGCTTACCTTTCGGTAAGTTATTCCCCGCTAGAGGGCAGATTATCCACGCGTTACTCACCCGTGCGCCACTCATACTCGTACCGAAGTACTTTCCTCGTTCGACTTGCATGTATTAGGCACGCCGCCAGCGTTAGCTCTGAGCCAGAATCAAACTCTTCAGTTTAAATTGAAAAGTTGATCTTTATAAAAAATCATTAAAATTATCATTGTTAAATCCAAAGAAATAAATTTCTTCGGGTTTGGCACAAAAACCATACGCTATTCAGTTTTCAAAGAACATTAACTCAAGAAGGATGGTTCTAAGGCTCAAAAACTTTTTGGTCAACAGAAAAAAACAAGAAAAAGAACTTTTTTTTCATTTTTCTTTTTGACCAAAGCCTTAGCTTATTTTTTGAACAATTTCGGGAAGTTACCTTCGATCGTCAAAACCACCACAACTCAGTGAGATCAGCTTGTACGTTGGTATTTCCAGATAAGCAAACTTTTTTTTAAAAAAGATCAAAAGAACATCATTTTGTCTGTTTTTTGACCTGTTTTTGAATAAAAAGCCCGATCTGCTGGGCTTTACTCCCTCCTTATCTCCGTTTAAAGACCATTCCATATGTGCCTACGCAAGGAAGATGGTTCTAATTAGCTCATTCCCCCTCTCTTATGTGATAAAAGGCTTAAAGTTGAACTGATGGCTTAACGAAAAACTAACAAAGACACTACCGCTCCCTCTATGTAGAAACTGTTTTATATTTACACTCTTTGTTTACGAGATATTTTGTTTCCTTCAGTGCATAAACTTGTTTATGCTTTTCATCAGACTTGTTCGCGAACTTGTTTGCGTCTTTGATTAGACCTGTACGTGAACTTTATGCCATTTGCATTGGATTCATTATAAGTTGGAGTTCTTATGCTTGTGCATTGCTGTTGGACTCTTGGGGTTTCGCGTTCTAACATTATCTTTATTCGTATTTATAAATATAACTATAAGTAGAGTTGTGGGGGCAAACGTGAAGCGTGTTTTAAAGTTCATCCTAAGTTTTTTTCGTGCGATCTTTGGGAAGTGGAGGTTGGCATTGTCGTGGGACAAGCCTGCTTGGCTGAGCAAACTTTGTAATAAATTGACCTCATCGTTTTTAGGCCGCGCTTGTGCCAATGTTAAAAATAAAGCTCAGTCTTCAAAACTGTCCCAACCCAGATACCTAGCCTTTTTGGGGTTAGGAGCTATGGTGTTAAGTGGTCTGCTGGTTGCGGGGTATTCGGCGTACCAAAAGTACCTCGAGTCCTTACCTAAACCCGATTATGTAGGGGTCAGCATCTCTGCCCCTCAAAATACTAATCCTGAAACCAAAGAGATTCATGGGTTACGCATTCATTTTTCAAAGTCAGCGGCTCCAATGGATCAAATCGGCAAAGAGGTCACTGAAAATGCACCTACTCTATCCCCAGCACTTTCTGGAACGTGGCATTGGGAAAGTGATAAGTCCTTGGTGTTTACGCCCCAAGCAGACCTTGTCGCCTTTCAAAATGACTGGTTAGTGGGAAGCACCTATACTGTCTCTTTAAATACTAAACTGTTTCCTTCTCACCTTTTGTTTTCAAAAACCAAATATGAATTTAATACGGCGGCCCTCTTCCCCAGAACTACGAATAGTGAGTTTTATATTCATCCTAACAATAATAAAATCAGAAAGGCTCTGTTTACTGTGACCAGCAGTATTCCTTTAGATGCTGAAGATTTTAAAAAGAAAGTTTCTCTTAAAATTAGTACCAAAGAGAATGCTTTAATAGGTAAGGGATCACAAAGTCTAACACCTACCATATCTTTTAATCCCGAACTCACCCAAGCTTATATTGAATCTCCTGCCTTGGATATGGTGGGGCCCGATAGGCAAGTGGAACTTAAGCTGGAAAAGAATCTACAATCTTTACGAGGAGGACAAGGTTCTACAGAAAGTTTAAGTGCCAGCGTCGATGTACCAGGTAAATTCAGTGCTTTTAAAGTCGAAAAACCTCAAATCATTTTTGCGCGCAATGAAAAGTTTGAGCCTGAACAGATCATCACCCTAGAAACTAAGGTGGGAGTAAAATCCGAAGACCTTTTGAAGTCCTTAAAGCTGTACTTGTTGCCTGAAACTCACGATCGAGTACGTCAAGTGCAGCATGGAGCTACAGTGACAGCTAAGGATGTGCGAGAATGGTACGAATCAGACATCAACAGCACGGCCCTCAATAACGCCGAGGTGCTCACGCCCATTGCGATTCCCACCCCTACGCCCTACAGCCAAACTCACAGTTTTAAAATCATTGTACCAGTAGACCGTTATTTGTACTTCTCTTTATCCAAAGGCATTAAAGCAATGGGAGATTACGAACTGGGGAAGGATGTACAGCACGTTGTTTATTCTCCTAATTATACTCCTGAGCTGATGTTTATGAGCGACGGGGCCATTCTTTCTTTGTCAGGGGACGGTAAACTGCCTTTGCTGGCTAGGAACGTAAAGCAAGTGGAGTTTGAGATATCCAGAGTTCTTCCTGAGCATATTAACTTTTTAATTTCCAGGATGGTTTATAATAATTCCTTTACCCATCCCTATCATCAAGACATTGAGGATTTTATTTCAGAAAGAAAAGTCGAAAAACAAAATATTCCTTTTCATTCTGAAACCGAAACTCAATATTTTTCTCTGGATCTAAAAAGCCATAAGGCCCGATCTGGATTTCTGTATGTCAGGTCCAAAGCTTTACAAGCAGGAGGGGTTCAAAAAGGGCGAAACAGTTACTACCAACTGCCCTCCACAGAACGACTGATTTTGATCACTGATCTGGGCATGATTGCCAAACACACCGCCGACCAAGAACTGTATGTGTATGTGCAAAATTTGCGTACAGGTCAACCTATGGCTCAAGCTAAAGTGGACATCTTGGGGCAAAACGGTATTCCAGTTTTGACCAAGATGACGGACAGCCAAGGTCATGTAGTTTTCCCTAAATTTAATTTCCAAAGAGAGAAAAAACCTTTGGCCATTGTGGCAAGGTCTGGAGCAGATGTCTCTTATCTTCCTTATCAAATTCCCAATCGTGAGTTGGCCTATTCCAGATTTAATACAGGAGGCATTCACAAGCCTTCCCAATCTGAAGAGCTTTCGGCGATGTTATTTTCGGATAGAGGACTTTATCGCCCTGGAGAAACGGTCAACATTGGAATGATCCTACGCTCACATCTGGAGAACACTTCTGAGATCGAAAAACTTCCTCTTGTTGTGAAGGTCCTTGATCCTAGAGGAAACTACATCAAACAAGAAAAACAAAAAATCCCTCTGTTTGGTTTAAAAGACTTTCACTTTACCACTCAAGAAACCAGCCCTACAGGAACTTATGTTGTCCAACTGTATGTGACCAAGACCAACAACAATTACACTTATGATCAGCTGATCTCTTCAACTCAAGTTGTGCTTGAAGAGTTTCAACCTGACAAACTAAAGATTCATACACAGCTCACCCCTGCTAAAACTGTGGGCTGGGTGCCACTGACCAAACTCACTGCACGCGTCAGTCTGAAGAACTTATTTGGAACCGCAGCTGAAAATCGAATGATTAAAAGCGAGCTGGAATTGATCCCCACTGTGCCACGAACAGAAAAATACCGTGACTACATCTTTAAATACTCCCGAGAGCATTTACAGACTGTAAAAGAAAACTTGGTGGATAAAACCACGGATAAAAATGGAGAAGTAGAGTTTGATATTGATCTTGAAAAATACGAAGGCTTTTACTCTGTGATCTTGCGTACCCAAGGTTATGAAACAGGAGCTGGGCGCAGTGTGGAGGCTTCAGCTTCCGTCTTTGCCAGCACTTGGAAGACCATTGTGGGATATAAGACGGACGGGTCTTTAAACTATATTAAAAGAGACTCTGCACGAAGTATCAATTTGGTGGCCTTAAACTCTGATCTTGTGCCTTCGGCGGAGGATGTCACTTTGCAATTGCATGAGACACAGTATGTGTCCGCACTGATGAAACAAAACGATGGCACCTACCGATATCAGTCCATCAAAAAAGAAGTTCTTCTGAACGAAGATCAAAAAAATATTCCTGCGTCGGGCCTGAAACTGACCTTGCCCACGGATAAAGCTGGGGACTTTGTTTATCTGGTTAAAAATAAAGAGGGGCAAGAGATCAATCGCATTGAATTCAAAGTGATGGGTACGACCAATTTGACCCGTTCATTAGATAGAAATGCCGAACTGCAAATTGTGTTAAACAAAGAGGACTACCAGCCTGGGGAAGAGATTGAACTGCAAATTCTTGCCCCTTATAAAGGTTCGGGTCTTATCACCATTGAAAGAGAAAATGTCTTTGCTCAAAAGTGGTTCACCACCCAATCAAACACTACGATAGAGCGCATACGCATTCCTAATACCGTATCTGGGAATGCCTATGTCAATGTCACTTTCTTGCGAGCCATAGATTCTTCAGAAATTTACACCAGTCCCTTAAGCTATGGTGTGCAGCCTTTTTCGATCAGTCTTGATAAATATAAAACTCAGGTGAATTTACAGGCACCAGAAAAAGTAAAACCAGGACAGGCTCTTAACATTCAGTACTCTGCCAGCCGACCGACCTCACTGATTTTATATGGGGCAGATGAGGGTATTTTACAGGTGGCCAAGTACACACTGCCTAACCCTATTTTACACTTTTTTAAAAAGCAGGCCTTACAAGTAAGAACCTTTCAACTTTTAGATTTACTGCTGCCTGAGTACTCTGTACTTAAAAACACGTCCTCTCCTGGAGGTGATGATTTTAACGAAGCCTTACAACGCAACTTAAATCCCTTTAAAGCCAAGTCCCTCAAGCCCGTGGTCTTTTGGTCTGGAGTGCTAAGTGCCTCTCAAAAACCACAAACTTTCAGTTACGAAGTGCCTGATTATTTTAATGGCTCTATTAAAATAATGGCGGTCGCAAGTTCTAAACAAGGTTTAGGAGCTAGCGAAACAGGCTCTATTTCTAGAGGGGATTTTATTATTTCTCCAACTACACCTGTCTTTGTCACCCCAGATGATGAAATTGAAGTAGGTGTGAATGTTTCTAATCAAAGTGAAAATCCGAATGCCTCGTCTTCACTGACTGTGAAAGTCGTAAGTTCTTCTCATCTGAGTGTCTCGGGGGCTTCGGAACAGACTCTTAATGTACCCGTGGGTAGAGAAGAAGGAACATCTTTTAAATTCAAAGCCCGTAGAGAGTTTGGAGCCGCAAACTTAAAGTTTGAAGTCCATAATGGAACTGAAAGTGCCAAGTACTCTCACGAACTCAGTGTCAGGCCCGCCACACCTTATATCACGACCATTCAAGCGGGCATTCAGGACTCTTTACCTCTTACGATTGCAAACCCAAGAGTTTTAGCTCCTGAGCTGGCTTCTCAATCTTTAAGTTTATCCTTCTTACCTTTATCTATTGGCACAGCACTGGTGCAGTACCTAGAGAGCTTCCCGTACGGATGCACAGAGCAGATCGTTTCTAAAGCTGTGCCTTTATTACTGACCTATGCCTATGACGTAGGAACTGAGCGCGCTTCTACGACCCATGCTCACGTGATCTCGATGCTACAGCGTCGACAAAAAACTGATGGCGGTTTTGCTTTGTACGAAGGCTCGGGGTCGTCACACACTCCAGCCACTCTGTACGCGATCACCTACTTACAAGAGGCCCAAAAGCACAATCTTGAAGTTCCAGAAGAGATGCAGGAACAGCTTAAAGAGTATTTAAATTCACAAGACCTCAGAGCCTTTGGCAATGTCCATCAGGTTCGCATGTTCACTCAATCGCTTTATCTGCGAGCACGCTATGGTGAAAACCCAAAATCAGACTTGGTGTACCTAGAACAACTTTTAGAAAAGAACTTTAAAGGTCAGTGGGAGCAAGATGTAACAGCCATATATCTGGCGGGCCTGTATCAAATCATTCAAAATAAAAACAAAGGGTGGGATATTCTAAAACGTGTTAAGATGAATGAGAAGATCAGCAGTAATTATGAATACTACTACGATTCTGCGATTCGTAATGGAGTTTATCTTAGAATCATTGCTCAACATTTTCCAGAACGACTAGCTTCTGTGTTGAACCATGAAACATGGAAGTCTCTTTTAAACCCACTTCTTAATGGTCAGTACAATACAAACTCTGCAGCTCATATTCTATTGGCATTCAGTTCTTTGGATAATGAAAAGAATAAGGATGGATTTCCTCAAGGACTTAAAACTGAGCAAACCTTCCAAGATGGAAAGACCAGCGAGTTGACCTTGGCTTCGGGGTTGGTGTCTAAAACTCAAATTGATTTAGGTGTCACCAAGCTACAACTTAAAGGAACTGCGCCAACTCCTCTTTTTTATAGCTTAACTCAAAGTGGATTTGACGCTGAATTGCCCACTCAAGAAGTCAAAAAGCGCATTGAAATCAGTCGTGTGGTGGAAAATCAAAGTGGCACACCTATCAAACAAGTCAAAATGGGGGATAATATCTATATTAAGGTGCGCTGGCGCACACTGAAGTCCGAAGGAGTCCCCCACCTAGTGATTGTTGATCTTTTCCCTGCGGGATTTGAATTGGTCAGTTCAAGTGTCAATCAAAACTCTGCCTCTTATGTGGACTACATTGATAAACGTGAAGATCGTTTGGTGATTTATGGTTATGCCAACGCCGAGATGGGGCAAACCACATACGAGCTGCGAGCCACTCATAGAGGTAAATTTAATTTGCCAGCTATTTTTGGCGAGTCACTTTATGACAAGAGCATTCAGTACAGAGGAGTGAGTGAAACGATTGAAGTTTTATAAGATCGCTTTTTTGTTTTTTATCCTCTTGGCTGTGACTGTGGGAGGCGGGCGATGGCTTGCCTCCCCTTTGCGCGATCATATTTCTTTTTCCAGAGAAGTTTACGATCGGCAGGGTCGACTGCTGCGCTTGACTCTGTCTGGTGATGAGAAGTATCGCATTTGGACTCCTTTAGAAGATATCCATCCCCAATATGTGGAGTCGGTCTTACTTTATGAGGACCGATATTTCTTTTACCATATTGGAGTCAATCCCGTTTCACTTCTCAAAGCCGCCTTCAGTTATACGCAAAACACCAAAGGCCCAGGGGCTTCGACCATCACCATGCAGCTGGCCCGCATTAAATACGGGTTAAAAACCCAAACTCTTAAAGGAAAAATCAAACAAATTTTATATGCACTAAGATTAGAAGCTCAGCATTCCAAAAAAGAAATTTTAGAAACCTATTTGAACCTGATTCCCTTTGGGGGCCCTATAGAGGGCGTTGGGAGCGCCAGCCGTGTGCTATTTGGCAAAGCTCCTAAAGACCTGCACCTTTCTGAAAGTTTATGGCTGACACTTATTCCTCAAAATCCGACACAAAGAGGGCGACTTGCAAACAAAACGTCCCAGTCCCCTGTTTTAAAACAGGCCTTCACCAAACTTTCTAAAATGTGGTTGGAAAAACATCCGCAAGACCAAGAATGGGCGACCTTGCCAGACATTCCCAACATGGTTACTCGTTTAAAAAAACTCCCTTTCTTAGCGCCGCATTTTACCAATATGGTTTTATCGGAATCAGAAAAACTTGTGGTGAAAAGCACTCTAGATTTTCAAATTCAAAGACTGGTGGAAAAAAAGTTAAGTCACTTTGTAAACTCCAAAAGTGCTTTAGGGGTGCAGAATGCTGTGGCTTTGGTGATTCACCATGAAACCCAAGAGGTGCTTGCCTATGTGGGCTCTAAAGATTTTTTTAATGATGAGATTGGAGGGCAGGTCAACGGTGTGCTGGCCAAACGTTCTCCTGGTTCTACCCTTAAACCTTTTGTGTATGCCCTAGCTTTTGAACAAGGGCTCATCCATCCAAGGACTTTATTAAAAGATACGCCCTCGGTGTTTGCCTCTTATCATCCTGAAAACTTTGACCAAAAATTTTTAGGACCGATCACCGCCGAGCAGGCTCTGAGGCTCAGTCGTAATATTCCTGCTGTGAGTCTGAATCAACGTCTTGTGGACCCCAACCTGTATCAGTTTTTAAAAAAGGCGCACATTCATTTTCCTTATGATGAAAAGCACTATGGCTTAAGTTTGGTCTTAGGTGGCACCGAAGTGTCCCCTTGGGAGATGGCCCATCTGTACAGCATGCTGGCAAACCTTGGGCAGTGGTCCCCTTTGCGCTGGGACATGGAAGGTGAGCAGAGTTTCGCATCATCTAACCCCTTACACGCACAGACCGTAGTGGCATCCCCCCTTGAAGATGCTTCACGGCTCTCCACCTCCGACGAGAAGACCACCCAGGTATATTCCTCTGCTACTTCTCAAAGTTCTAGAGTTCAAACTTTGCTTTCTGAAGAGAGCAGTTTTGTGACCTTAGACATTCTAGCAGGTACACCTAAGCCTTATCAGAATTATCAAGCCCAGTGGGTGTCTGACCCCATTCCTGTGGCGTGGAAGACGGGAACCTCTCCTGGTTTTAGGGACGCATGGACTGCGGGAGTTATGGGGCCTTATACAATTGTGGTGTGGTTAGGAAACTTTGATAACACACCTAATCCTGCCTTTGTGGGGATTGAGCTGGCTGCACCTCTGTTTTTTCAGATTGCCGACGGTTTAAGCCAGACTGACTTTCAAAAGCCTTTTTGGAATAATCCCACGGGTTTGGATCTGCAAAGAGCCGAGGTCTGTTCGGTCTCGGGGCATCTGCCGCATGAGCACTGCCCCCATACCACCCCAACATGGTTTCAATCAGGAGTTTCGCCGATCACATCTTGTGACGTGCATCGACCTGTACCCATTGATCGCATCACGGGACTTAGAAGCTGTACGGGCATGACCTCACAAACAGAAATCAAAGTGTATGAGTTCTGGCCCACAGACTTGCAAAGACTTTTTAAACAAGCGGGGATACATCGCAAACTGGCACCTGCTTTTTCTCCTGAATGTGGGTTGAGTGATACGGCTCACTTGGGTAAAAAACCTCAGATCACATCTCCGCAAAAAGACATCACGTATTTAAAAAGTTTAACCACCGCCGAAGGGCAGAACACCCTCACCCTTGAAGCCACTGCGGACAGTGATAGCTCTGAACTTTATTGGTTTATAGATAAAAGTTTTATTGGCAAAAGCAAAAGCCGTGAGCCCTTACTTTATAAAGCCTTAAAATCAGGGACACACACTTTTACTGTTATTGATGATTTGGGGCGCTCGGATTCGGTCAAAGCAGAGTTACAGATTGTACGTTAAATTCAAAAAAATCTACATACGGCTCGGCTTTTACTACTCATATCAATGATGGATTAAATTGGTGGAGGCAACAGGGATCGAACCTGCGACCTTCTGAATGCAAATCAGATGCTCTCCCAGCTGAGCTATGCCCCCACTAAAGGTCGAAGCGTTATTTTTCATTGAATTTTAGATAAAGGTCAAGATTATTTTCTATGGATTGCCGCCAAAGTGCCACCCCTAACGAACAAAAAGCCCACCTCTAAGGGGGGGCTATGTTTTGCAGCTTAAAGAGTATGCAGTTTTTGTTTTTAAGTGAGATGAATATTAAGCGTTGGCGGCGAAAAGAGTCATTTGGGCTAGCCATTCTCTTTCTTTGGAAAGGTCAAAGCCTACGGCTTCCCCTCCGTCAACGATGGACAGATAGACCTTTCTCAGAACATCAAACTCTTGGGTGTCTAAGTGGTCTTCGTCAGTGATCACATCAATGATGCTTAATAGATCGGGGGTGGTTACAACCTTAGGTAATCTTTGGTCATCTAGACCATAAACCCTAGAAGGTTTAAAACCAATAAGGTGTTTGGTTAAAAGGACTTTGTGGCCATCCAAAAAGTTCACTTGTAAAAAGGGGTTGCCTTCAGAATCTTGGCGATTCAATACGGCCTCTACGGTTTCAGGTTTAAGTTTTAAAGTTTTGCCATCGGTCTTTTGAACTAAGACGTGCTCGCCTTTGATTGAATGGATCAATTGTAGGCCACTGCCCTCGGTTTCCAAAAATATTTTGATATCTTCCAAACTTCCCATCTGCTTCCTTAAAAGAACCTTTGTTAATCCATTCGGCCCTATCTCATTCTTTAATAGCTTTTCGCCAAAGCAGGGAAAACATTTAGGTTTTCAATAATTTTTGGCAGATTGTCCTGTGATAAACTTAGACACATTCTGGCAAATCCCTACTTTTGTGTCTCAAAATAAAAATCTGTTGCGAAAGTGCTGAGCTGGCCCTAGTGTGGAGGCATGATTGTTACTAGATGGCAGGCTCCTGTGGTGCCCACAAAAGAGCAAATTGTGCATATATTTCGAGTAGAAGGCTTACAGCCAGAAGAGGAGATCTATCTCCCCAAACAGACTGTGACAGAGCATAAGCAGCCCTTTGACGAAGTCCGCATGATTGTTAGCGGGGAACTTTTGATGAACATTGCGGGCAATAAACTCCTACTCCGTGCAGGAGATCGCATTCTAATTCCTTCTAACACTAGACATGCTAAAGAGGTGCGCGGCGATGAACCTTGTATTAGCATTTATGCTCAAAAAGTTTTTCATTCTTAAAATAGTCTAGACTTTCCTTTCACAGCTCATCACTCCGCCTTGGTAACCGCTTAGCTACGATCGTCTTTTTTTCTGTAAAGTTCACATCACCTGCACAAAAAGCAAAAAGGCCACAGTGAGCTGGGCCTTGTTTATATCTTTATTCAAATGTGTGGTCTTAAGCTTTGATCTTATAAACCCAATGAAGGAACTGCGTTTCCCGTGTTTCCACCTGTGCTGGGCACTGTAGTACCTGTTGAAGGCACAGTGGTTCCAGTCGTGGGCACCGTTGCTCCAGTATAAGGCGGTACCACTGGATATCCATAAGAGGCTCCATAAGTGGTCCCATAAGGAGTGCCGTATGTTGTGCCGTATGCACCATAGCTGCCGACGGCCCCTATACTGATATTACCTTGTATAGAACCAAAAAGACTTGTTCCACCACCATACGCCGAAGTGCCATAGGTGCCGTACGCTCCGTAAGTCCCATAGCTTGTGCCAAAGCCAGGATTAGAGGCAAAGATCTGTTGTCTTTGGGCATTGATTTGAGCCAACTGCACATCTAGCTGAGCCACAGCCTGTAAGGTAGCAAGGTCTCTGTTACCCTGCGCAATCGCGTTTTGGAGAATCAGCTGTTGCTGCTGTAAAGCAGCTTGTTGAGCTTGCAAATTACCGCCAGCGTGCATTCCCATAGGATTATTTGCATATAGACCACCACCGACCATCAACTGACCGTTTGGACCTACAATCATATTTTGAGGATAGCCTAAAGCTCCGCCCACATTTAAGAATGGGCTTCCGTTAAACTGATATTGCCCGTAAGGACCGACATTTGTGGCACCTAAAACACCTTGGCCGTTAAGTCCACCTGTTGGAGCACAACCAAAAGCCCCCGAAGCCTTAAAGGTGTCTATCACTTGGCTTGCACCGTTCATCACATAATTAGTCATCACCCATGGCTGACGATCATCGCTGGGGTAACCCGCTTCCCAATTTCCTTCACGAGTCTTTTCCATTTGATTGTAAGCAAAGATTCCACCCGCTGTCCAAAGACCTGCCGTCAATAGACCTGGCAACCATTTGCTCCACTCCACACCTGATGACTTTTTCTCTTTACCTGACTCATCACATGTTAAACAGTAGTCTGCAGCTGTAGCGTACTCATCTGCATCCAAAATACATTCTCTGAATTCACTATTTTTGTTGGCCATCTCGCCATCAATATAAGATTGCGCACAAGCCACTTTGGCCTCTGCGATTTCCAAGTCTTTTTTATATTGAGCTTCTTTTTGTTGAAGTTCATACACTTCACGAACCAAAGAAGGGTATCTTCCTCTGGGATTTGAGGGTGTTGCCCGAAGACAACCGTCACACTGCTCATAAGCGTTTTGTGCAATATGCCCACCTCTTGCGGCAGCCTCACACAAGGTAGAATCAATTCCCCCTCCTGAAGCCGCATAGTTGTCACAAGATTGAAAACCTGGAGTAAGAGGAGTCGCATCCGCAGGACCGCCACCATCAGCGCTCGCAAGCATTCTATAGGGATTTTGCATACCTAATTCTTTGTACAAGCCATTCATAGTATATAAATACTCTTGAGTGAAACTCATACCTGCACCCACAAAAACAGGTGATCCTGTCATGTGATTTTTAAAGTCATTCCACGCTTTAGAACCTGAGATTCTTTTTTCGTTATCAGAAGAACCTGTTGCACAATATCCTCTGACGGCGGCACTTACGACTCTTTCACAACTAGAAATAGAATTGTCTGTGCTTAACTTATCTAATTTTTTCTGGATAGATTTAAGCTCTCGTCGGACTTTAGCGGCTGCCGCCTCAAATCTTTCACTCTTTTTAGTGACTTTGCCAGCAATGGAGGTCTGCTCGTAAGAGCACGGTGGATACGCTGCCGAGAGCCCTGTCCCATACATATTGGCGTTATACATTTGCGCCATCCCCACGGGTGCAATCGCCATAACCATCAGAAATAAAATTATTCTTTTCATAAATACTTCCAAGCGCCTCATCCCCTATAGTCTATTATGTTTTCGACACTGAAGGCTTAAAACTTTACTTTTTCGTTGCAGAATCAGGACTTTAGCAGAGCCAACAAATCCTTTAAAACAACCGAAAGGCCCCTGTATGGATAAACCTAAGGTAATATGCGTTGATGACGACAGCGACAACTTGGACGCCGTGGCCACTATATTGGGCCGCGACTTCCATGTTCAGCCCTTTAGGTCTGGTTTGCAAGCCCTAGAGCATTTAAAAAAAACACCCTATGAATACTCTGTTATTATTAGCGACCAACGCATGCCAGAGATCAGTGGTATTGAGTTTTTAGAAAAAACCATTGAAATCAATCCTCTGCCAGCACGTATTCTTTTTACAGGATATTCCAATATTGAAGTGACCATTGAGGCGATCAACAAAGCCCATATTTATCGCTATCTAACCAAACCTTGGGAGCCTGCGGATTTACTTTTAACGGTTAAAGAAGGCTTTGAAAAATACAAGCTGTCTTTGGAACTACGACAAAAAAATGAACTTTTAGAAAAGGCTCTGGTGGATGTGCAGGCCATGGATAAAATCAAAACTAATTTTATGGTCTTGATCAATCACGAGCTTAAAACCCCTCTGACAGCGATTTCTAGCTATTTAGAACTTTTAAAAGAAGAAGAGGATCTTGGAGTTTTACCTAAAAAGTATTTATCCAGAATTGAAGAAGGCTGCTCAAGGCTTAAGTTTTTGACTAACGAAGTGATGTACTTGCTGAGCGACAACAATGAAGTTCTAAATCGCATCAATCACGGCTTAGCAGAAACCAATTTAAGTGATCTTGTCAGACCCTACCGTCAAGATGAAAACTTTAAGGTGACACTCAAGACCGAAGAGAGTGTGGTTGCTATGGCCGAAAAGGTTCTCAAAAATGTGGTCGAACGTCTCACACAAAATGCGTTGCGATTTAAATCTCAAGGACAGGTGGACTTAAGCATTCACGATAAAGGCGAAGGTTTACTGTTTGAGATCAGCAACTTCAGTGATCCTATTGATGAAAAGGACTTAAAACGAATCACGGAACCCTTTGAACTTAATCGTGATATTATGAACCACTCTGGTGGCTTGGGTCTAGGTCTTCCTATCGTTCAAGTTTTACTTAAAAAAGTGGGGAGCAGCTTGGAGCTGTCTTACGATAAAGGACGATTCACCGCAAGATTTGTTGTCCGAAAGCGTCCGCTTCACATGGACGCCTCAAAGCTCAACTTCAGCTAAACTCAATTTTTGACCCATAAAAATCGGACATGAGCTTGCATACGTCGTTTTATGCAAAACTTCATTCTCTTATGGATTTATAATTCTTTAATTTACTGGTCCTTAGGGCTACTCCTTTATACAACTGTTGAGGCACGTGCGGCTTCGACAGCGTTGCCTTCGCCTATTGTTCTGACTGTCGGAGAAAGTACCACTTTAGATGTCACGCCTCAGTCGCAGATCTATATTCAAAAGCGAATTTTAAATCCTAAAACAACAGGAAGTCGGCTGGTTTTGACTGCCACACACCAAGGACAGACCCTTGTGAAAGTTGATGAACAAAGTCATCTGATCCTCGTTCTGACAGAAGAAGACCGTACCTCTTTTTTAGCTTTGCAAAATACTTTTTCTAAACATCCTTCTATTCACATTCACCTTAATAACGAGGGGCTTCTGATCCGTGGAGAGGCCTTGAGTGCCTTTGACTTTGAAAATATTTTTACCTGGCGAGACGCTTTCCTCTTCGGGTTACCTGTTGTTTTGCAAGTGACTTGTCCCGAGTTTCTAACGGCAGAAGTCAGCGTGCTCTTTTCGCAAAGACTCAAACAAGCTGTGACTCTGCCCACAGGTCCCATTGAATCTCTTAAACTTAAAGCGCCACCAAATAAAGAAGCCAGAGCTTGGCTGAAACAGTTTGATCTTAAATTCACCTATGACGAAGTAGACATTCAACCCATGGGGCGATTAAAAATTTATTTTGCCGAAGTAAAAAAGAATAAACTGGAGCAGATTTCCCCTATCCTTAACTCCACTCATCCCCTTAAACCTCTGGCTCTGGAACAGCTTTTGACCTCTGAATACAAACACACCAACGAGCACTTGTTTTCCAGTGTAGGAAGCCAAACAGAAATTTTACTTTTTGATCAGCAGACCGCTAAAATTCATTCAGGGGGTGAATTTCCGATTCTGAATCAAAGCTTTCATCGGTCGGACGTGTCGTGGAAACAGTTTGGTCTTTTTTTAGATGTTATTGGTAAAGACCTTGATGAAACCAGCAGCATCTTAGATTTAAATTTTAAACTTTCCATGGTGGTCAGCAGCAGTAATGAAAGCTCGATCCCCAGTCTAACCAGTGACAGCTGGGTGCAAAAGATTAGGATTTTAAAAAATCACACTTACATTTTAAAAAGTGGTTTCACTAAACATCACCTGCATGGACAACAAGGAAGTTCCATCTTTAAATACATCCCACTGCTGAAGTTTTTATTTCAAGGACGAAGTAAAAACACGGGGGATTCTGACTTGGTACTTGTCCTCACTCTGACTGATACCCCGCTTTAATCAAGGAGTCCTTTTAATGCTTGAAAATGTCACAATAGGCTATACCCATGCCTATCAAAAATTCACTGATTTTTTAGGAACAAGAAATGAATTCTATTCCTCCGAGAGGAAGACTCTTGAGGTGGCAGAACTGATCCCCCTCGCCTTAGAAGGAGAATCCCCAGAGCTGCAAAACCGCATTCTGAGTGAGTTCAACGGTATGGGGCCCCTAGAGTCCTTACTGCAACGTCCTGACATTGATGAGATCATTGTGATGGGACACGACAAGATCATCTATGAGGCACAAGGAGTTCTATATCCACATTCTGATATTTTTTTAAGCGAGAGAAGTTTTATGCGCGTGCTGGATGTGGTCTCAAAATCTTTTTTTAAAGCCATCTCTTATGAAAACCCTACAGGCAACGGCCACTGGGACCACTACCGTGTGCACATCATTGCTCCACCTCTGTCACCTGTTTACAATTTGTCCCTTAGAAAAAAAGGGGCGACAAAAATAAAATCATTAGAGCAGCTGATCGAAAGACAAGCCCTGACTCCCCCACAGTCTGAAGTTTTACAGCAGCTTTTAGTGGAAAAAAAGAACATCCTAGTTTCTGGAGCCACCAGCTCAGGTAAAACCACATTCATCCAGTGTATGTTAAACACCTTAAATCATGATCGTTGTTTGATTATTGAAGACGCGCAAGAGTTAGACCTTCCCAATACATTTAGCACTCGCCTCCTGTGCCCCACTCGCGAAGAGCAGTACGGCCTTTCGATGTCTATGAGTGACCTTGTCAAAGAGTCCTTGCGTATGCGTCCCGATCGATTGATTTTAGGGGAAGCCAGGGGATCAGAGGCCAAAGATTACATTCAAGCTCTTAGCACGGGTCACAGAGGCTGCATCGCTTCGATTCATGCCGCCCATCCGCAAGAAGCCTTACTGCGTTTAGAATGTTTGATCTTACAAGGGGCTCCCGAATGGTCCACAAAGGTGGTGCACCAACTGATGCACTCAAGTATAGACTATGTCATCCAACTGAATAAAGACATTACAGGTCGCCGTCATGTTCAAGATATCCAACGTGTCAGCTGTTTAGAAGAAGGACATATTTCTTTAGAGTCGCTACTACTTTAAAGAAGCTTCTGTACCTTCTGGAGAATCTTGTTGAGCTTTGACAGAACTGCGAAGTTTAATGCCTAACTCGATCAACTGTTCGTTGTCGACATAACTTGGAGCTTCGGACATCATGCAATTTCCACGCGCTGTTTTAGGAAAGGCAATCACATCCCTAATGGCTTCGGTGCGACCCAAAATCATCACCAAACGATCAAGTCCCCAAGCAATGCCCCCATGAGGTGGAGTTCCGTACTTCAGAGCATCGTTAAAAAATCCAAAACGAGCTTTCACCTCTTCATCAGAAATATTAAGAGCTTTAAACACTTGCTTTTGAATTTTAGGATTAAAGATTCTTAAACTGCCACCCGCAACTTCGTTGCCGTTGCAAACAAAGTCATAGGCTTGAGATAAAACCTTACCGTACTCTTTTTCTCGGCCTTCAGACAAGATGGCAAATCCTGTGTCATGAGGAGCTGTGAAGGGATGGTGAACACTGAACCAACGCCCTTCTTTGGCATCAAACTCAAGAAGTGGGAAGTCCACAACCCAACAGAATTTATCTGTGGTCTCATCAATGAGGCCCTCTTCTTTACCTAGAGTCAGTCGTAACCCAGCCAAGCTGTCACATGTGAGCCTCCACTCATCAGCGATCACAAAAAATGTAACAGCACCTTGAGTAAGACCGTGAGCTGCGCGCAACTTGCTTATGAACTCCTCGGTTACAAACTTTTTGATAGGGCTTTGTACATCACCCTTCTCGTCAATTTTAATCCAAACTAAACCTTTCACTCCGTGACGCTTTACTTGTTCTGTCAGTTTGTCTAAGCGTGAGCGTGAAAAAGACTCAACACCTGAGTAGCCTAAACTTCTAACCACACCACCCTGCTCTACGGCTTGTTTGAACACATTGAAGTCCAATTCCGTCGCAAAATCTGAAATGTCCACAATTTTATTGGGAATACGTAAATCAGGTTTATCGTTACCGTATTGATCCATGGCCTCTTGATAAGTCAAAACAGGAACCACGCCCACGTCTTGTCCACGAAACTCTTTCCAAATGGCTTGAGCCAGTTTTTCTGTCAGAGCCATGATCTCTTTTCGTGTGATGAAGCTCATTTCAATATCCAGTTGAGTGAACTCTGGTTGACGGTCAGCTCTTAAATCTTCATCACGAAAACATCTGGCAATCTGGAAGTATCTGTCAATTCCACCCACCATTAAAAGTTGCTTTAAAGTCTGAGGGCTTTGAGGCAAAGCATAGAAATGCCCCTGGTGCATACGTGAGGGAACTAGAAAGTCCCGCGCGCCTTCGGGCGTGCTTTTATAAAGAATAGGCGTTTCCACTTCAAAAAAGTCGTTGTCTGTTAAAAACGCTCTCAGCTTTTGACTGACCTTGTGTCTCAGTCTCATTAAGTTTGTCAGATGAGCTGAACGCATCTCCAAATAGCGATACTTTAGACGTAAAGATTCTGAGACATTCTTTTCTTCAGGTAAAAAAGGTAAGGTTTCTGCTTCGGATAAAATTCTAAGCTCGGTAGCATGAATTTCTATGTCCCCTGTGCTGACCTTAGGATTTTTCATATTTTCAGGACGTTCTTTGACTTGTCCTTTGATGCTCACGACATATTCATTTTTAATATTTTTTGCAGCCTCAAGCACTTTGGGATCTAAAACCGCCTGCACAATACCTTCGCGGTCACGCAAATCCACAAAGACAAGTCCACCATGATCGCGACGAGTGTCAATCCAACCCATGACCACTACATCTTGATCTTTATAGTTCAAACCTATGCGACCACAATAATCGGTTCTTGTTTGATCTAAACTATTGACGACTTGACTCATTTTTTTGCTCCTATTTTCCGCTCTTGTTGAGAGACTACGCCGATATTTTAGACTCCTGATTCTAGGGCTTCATACAATATCGTGCGAGATTGAGATCTTTGCCTATACGGCTAGACAAAGTCTGAATATTTATATTAAATACTTTCATGCCACAAGTGAAGATTGAAAAAGATTTTTCTTTAAAACCCGACGATGTCCTTAAGCAGATTGAAACTCTGCTTCGCAACTCCAAAGACCTCAAACAAGTCGAGCCCAACCTGCAAGTGGATGTGAATAATGGGAACCGCACCATCACCGCGCAAGGTAAAAAGCTAAGCGGTAGCGTCAAAGTCCAAGAAAGCGGTTCTGGATGCCATATCGTGCTTGAACTTGACCTGCCATGGACTCTGGCGCCCTTTAAATCCTTGGTGCAATCAAAACTTGAAGCAAATTTAGATAAAATATGTTAGAAATCGCCCATGTCTAAGAGCAGGAAGAAAACCCCAACGGCTAAGACAAAGACGACAGGTGCAAAAAAAACTCAGAAAACGACGTCAAAGTCTGGACCTCCCGAAAGCTTAAGAAAGACCGCTAGGTCTAAGGCGAAGGCACTGCCTTCTGACCTTAAAGCTGAAACACCTGTGCAGGTGGAAATCCTGACTCCCGATTCAGAAATGCCCCCGACAAAAGCTTTGCCCTCTAAACATTCTAAAACCTCTTCTGCGGTTCTTACGCCCAAGACTTCAGGGAGTATCGAAAGAACAGGGAGTACCGAAGAGGTGTCCCCCAAAGACACCTTGAGTTTGTATTTACAACAGATTCGTCAGTACCCCGTGCTGTCCCGAGAGCAAGAGCTAGCGTTGGCCCAAAAGTACTACGAGGACAACGACGCCAAGGCTGCAGAGACTTTGGTGAAGTCCAACCTGAGATTTGTGGTTAAAATTGCATTGGAGTACTCGAAATTCGGCTCACGTGTGATTGACCTGATTCAAGAGGGCAACATGGGGCTGATGCACGCCGTTCGTGAGTACAACCCTTACAAAGGTGTGCGTCTGATCAGCTATGCGGTGTGGTGGATTCGTGGGTACATTCAAGACTACTTAATGAAACAGCAGTCCATCGTAAAAATTGGCACCAATCAAAAGCAACGCAAACTTTTCTACCAACTGGAAAAAGAAAAAAATCGACTCTTACAAGAAGGTTTAGACTCCACACCTAAGCTTTTAAGCCAACGCCTTGATGTCACCGAAAAAGATGTGGTCGAGATGGAACAGCGGCTGGAAAGAGGCGATCTCAGTTTAGATCAGAAGATTTCTGAAGATAATGATCAAAGCTGGTTGGACCGACAAACTGAAAATGATAGCGAATCCTTAGATGAAAGTTTCATCAATGCCGAACAGCTTTCTCTTCTTAAAGAAAAGATTGACGGCTTGATGCCTGAGCTTAATGAAAGAGAGATCGAGCTTTTAAACGAGCGGCTCTTAAACGACGAACCCGTCACACTCAAATCTCTGGGTGACAAGTGGGGTGTGACTAGAGAAGCCGCTAGACAGGCCGAGACCCGCCTGATTGAAAAGATCAAGAAAGCCTTTTTGGAATCTTAGCTAAAAATTTAGAAACTCTTTTTTACTACTCAAACTGCAAATACGAGTTCCATGTTTCAAATGTTTTACGCCCTTAGATAACTCTAAAGGCGCACGTGAATTTAAGATTTAGGTTAAGAATTTACTACCCTGCGAGCAGTTCTTCTTCGTCGAACTTCTGTTGTAGTTTTTGTTTTAGCTTGTTCACAGCTTGAGCATGAAGTTGAGAAATACGACTTTCTGTCACTCTTAGAATTTTACCAATCTCTTTTAAGTTTAAGTCCTCGTAATAGTATAAAGAAAGAACCAAACGTTGTCGTTCTGGCAAAGACTCAATGCACTTAGCGATCGTCTTTTTTACTTTCTTCACATTCAGTTGCACAAAGGGATTGTTTGTCTTAGACGCATCCAAAATATTTAATAAGGATTTTTTGTCCACATTATTATAAGTGGCCTGCTCATCAACAGATAAGATGCTTACAGGTTTCACTTGGTTGACTAAAGAGTGGTATTCATCCATTGAGATCTCAAGTTCTTTAGCTACTTCTTCTTCTGTGGGGCTGCGGCCTAACTCTGATTCTAAACGACTGACGGTTCTGTCTAGTTTTTTAGACTTGTCTCTGACTGATCTAGGAACCCAGTCTTGAGCACGCAATTCATCTAGGATCGCTCCACGAATTCTAAACTCTGCGTAAGTTTTAAATTTGTTATCACGGGTAGGATCATATTTATCAATAGCATCCATCAACCCGATCACACCACTTGAAATGAGATCATCCAATTCAATATTGGCGGGCAAACGAATTGCAATTTTTTGAGCAATAAATTTAATCAAAGGTGCATATTCTGTGATGAGCCGACTCTTTTGCTCTAGAGTTAAGACTTTATTTTCCGTTTTTAACTTTTTTACCATTGATTGTTCTGACATTAAGACCCCTCCCCTGTGCCATCTTTAAGTTTATCAAATCGAGATAGTTTAAAAAAATTTTTCCCCTATATTTTTTTAAACTTGTTTTGTAATTTTAAACTTTAAACTCCCTAAATCCCTTATTTTTCTCAAAAAACGACGATTTTAGTCCCTACCCATTAGACCTGTTAAAAAGTTATGCAACTGTTGCTATAGTGTGATGAAGGTCATCAAAGACCTCTTCAAGCGCTAAAATAGTCTGCCTTTCTGGGTTTTGAACCTCTCCTAAAGCTTCGCCATTCCAAAAAAAACTAATAGGTAATTGTCTGAAGTAAGACTCTTCCAGGGTATGTATCAACCCCAGATAGCCCTCTCTATACTCCCCCACCAGACTGCATGGGATATCATAAAAATCTTTAAACTGATCCAAATCCAAAGCACTGTCTAAAAGCACACTGAAATCAAAAGCGGACGTGACTCCATTGATAAAGTCGGCTCCCAGTTCTAAAGCTTGATCTGGCGGAATCAACCAAATGCCACTTTCGCCCTCTAGCGTAGAGCTGAGTTTTTGTAGACTTAAATCTTCAGGATTGTAGCCTTGAACAACAATTTTATCAGATACACTAAGGTCTTTGATATTGGACACCCATCCTTCAGGAGCAATTACAAAAAAGCCTTTTTCTTTCACGTAGTACTTTAAGGATTTTTGCAAGCTGCACCAAAAGGACTCTGAAGGTTCTTGATTGGCAATCATGCACAGTCTTTGTGAAAGTTCACTTGCAGCTTGGAAACGTGTGATGTCAAAGATCACATTGTGCAAATGGTCTTCGGGGTGTGTCTTCCAAAACTCATCTTTAGCTTTAATGCTTTCTAAAACTGTAGTGATGTACGGGCTTGAAAAGCCTATCTCACGCATTTGAGTGACAAAGTTCTCCCATACTGTATCTAAATTTTCATCAGGCTTGGCATCGGCAAAACGAATCAATTTCACCACCATAGAGTTTGTTTTTGGATCTAACACCTTTTTGCTCACTAAATGAAAATTTTGCTTTCTGTAAGATTCAAAAAGTTCGCGGGCTTGCTGTTCGGATTCACACTCTAAAACCACTTCTTTCACTCTTGCTTTAATCTTCATAAAACCTCTGTAGACACTTTGTATCTTGATGCTTCAATATGTCCGCTTTTTAAAAAATCATTGATAGTGACGGTTAAATCTTTGTCTGCCAAAAACTGAGTTGAGTTTTTTACGTCTTTTAAATCTTTGTCGGCAAAATACACGATCAGAATTCTTTTGATTTCATCTAATTGATCTTCAACATAGGGCTTTGTGGCTTCTTGTACAGAAAGCTCAATGTGAAGAGGCAGTATCTCTTCATGGGTGGTGCCTGTTTTAAGATAGATAGGATTCAAAGTGACTGTGGCGCGTTTTACATCTTGTGCATCTTCTACTGTTGCCTGTATCGCGGCTTCTTTTTGAGATTGCTGAGAGCAACCCGCAAGCATAATTAGTGTGCAGATGGCCGAGTTGAAGATATAAAGTGGTAAGGCTTTGTACTTTGACACAACCTAGTTAAAGCAATTGAGATGCCAAGCAGACCATGGTCAATTTTTCGGACACTTTAGTCTAAGATAATCCCCCAAAATCCACACCAAGAGCGAGTCCTAGGAGACAAGGCTTTGACGTACAAGGTCGTAAAATCGACGGAATTCTGACGAGTCTAAGGGCTTGACTTCATATTGATATCCATAGATTTTATGACATGGCCAAATTCTTTTTAACTCTTTTTTCTCTGCTTCTTATATTTTCTATTGGCATTTTCGCCTTTGATCACTTTGCCCCACAAGTGGAAGTTCCACAAAAACTGCAAGCTCTGATACAAAAATTAACTGCGGGTGAAGAAGTGGAAGTGAAAACTCAAACGGATTTAGCCGACGAAACCACAGAAGAAGAGACCTCTGACATTGCTGATGAGGCAGATGTCGACGAAGAGAATCTGACATTTGCAGAGATGCTCGCTAAAGAAAAGAAAGCACAGACCTCATCCAAAAATAAACCTACAGAGAAATTAAAGTCGACATCACAAGGGAGTGAAAAGAAATCACCCACCCCACAAAAGAACGCAACAAAGACAGCGCCCAAGATGTCTGACGCTCCGAAAGCAAGTTCTACTCCTCCAAAGGCGGTATCTTCTACTGTACCAAAAACAGCCTCACCTTCGAAGAAAGCGTCTACAACAACCACTCCAAAAGGCTGGTGTATTCAAGTGGGTGCATTTCGCACTGATGAAGAGGCTCAGCGTCTGGCTTTAGACCTTGAGAAGAATCGCTACCCTCACTTTGTTTATCAAACAGAAATCAATGGCAATACATGGTACCGCGTGAATGTCGGTCCCTTTGACTCACCTGGTGCTGCTGCTACCTTTAAACAAAGTCGTGGCATCGGGCAAAAGTTTAAAGGAGCTTTTGTTAAAAAACTTTAAACTATGTCTGGAATTGATCTTACTCAGGGACTAAATCCCCAACAAAAAGAAGCCGTACTTAAAACTGAAGGGCCTTTACTGATCCTAGCGGGTGCGGGGTCGGGCAAAACCCGTGTGATCACTCACCGTATTGCGCATATCATTTCCAGCGGTCTGGCTAGTCCTGACGGAATTTTGGCAGTGACCTTTACCAATAAGGCCGCCAAAGAAATGGGAGCACGAATTCAGAAGCTTTTAACTCAGTTGGAGATTCCTATTTATTCTGAACCTTGGGTCAGCACGTTTCACTCGATGGCAGTAAGAATTCTGCGCCAGCATTTACCTCTTTTAGGTTACCAACCTGGATTTTCTATTTATGACAGTGACGATCAGCTTAAGATGATCAAGCAGGTTCTTACCCAGCTCAATATCAACGACAAGATTTATCCTGCTAAAGGTTTTGCATCCAAGATCAACAATGCCAAAACTCAAATGCTCAGCCCTGATGATTTAGCCAAACAGGCCAACTATGGCGGCTATGATGACAGAACCCTAGATGTGTATGAAAACTACGAACGCTCTATGAAGCAGGCCAACGCTTTAGACTTTTCTGACCTGCTGCTAAAGACCTACGAGCTGTTTAAAAACTTTCCACAGATTTTATCCCAATACCAAGATCGCTTTCAGTACATTCATGTTGATGAGTATCAAGACACCAATCGTATTCAGTATATGCTGATCAAAATGCTTGCGGCGAAGTCTGGTAATCTTTGTGTGGTGGGGGATGAAGATCAGTCCATTTATAGCTGGCGTGGAGCAGACATTCGTAACATTTTAGATTTTGAAAATGATTTTGAAGGGGCTGTGGTTAAGCTTGAAAAAAATTATCGCTCTTCAGCCAATATTGTGAATGCGGCCAATGCCGTGATCTCCAATAACACTTATCGCAAAAGTAAAACTCTATTTACGGATAACCCTGAAGGGGAAAAGATCACCATTGCGGAGTCTAATACCGAGTATGATGAGGCTCGCTTTGTGGCTAATCATGTGGAAAAGTTTTTAAACTCCAGTTATAGCCCTAGTGATATTGCTGTGTTTTACAGAACCAACGCCCAATCTCGTGTGATCGAAGAGCAACTGCGCTTAAAATCTATCCCCTACAAGATTGTGGGAGGCACTAAGTTCTACGAACGTAAAGAGATCAAGGACATCATTGCTTACTTAAAAGCACTCGTGAATCCTGAGGACGACATTGCAATTAAAAGAATCATCAATGTGCCAGCCAGAGGAATTGGTAAGACCACTTTACAAAAAATTGAAAACTTAGCCGTGCAAGATCAGTGCTCTTTTATCAAAGCTCTGCAAACTAGCATCACAAATAAAGTTTTTAATTCTGGAACACAAAAAAAGCTGGAAGGCTTTTTAAATCTTATTGTGCGTTTGCAAGACAAAAAAGATCTGCCTTTAGATGAACTCTACCATCTTGTTTTAGATGATACCCTTTACATTCAAAAACTGCGTGAAGAGAACACCCTAGAATCTAAAAGTCGCATTGAGAACTTAGAAGAACTTAATAACGCCATTGTGCAGTTCTGCAAAGAACGTCAAAGCGAAGCCAGTTTGCAAACCTTCTTAGAAGAAATGGCACTGGTGTCTGACATCGACGAAGTGGATGACCAATGGAACTCGGTCACCTTAATGACATTACACATTTCAAAAGGATTAGAATTCCCTGTCGTCTTTCTTGTCGGCATGGAAGAGGGGCTTTTTCCTGGACATCAAAAGATCAACGACGCGGATGACACAGAAATGGAAGAAGAACGTCGTCTTTGTTATGTGGGGATGACTCGGGCTCGTGAAAGGCTCTTTATGCTTCACGCTCGTACACGTAAGGTGTGGGGTCAGGATCAATTCCATCCCCCTAGCCGCTTTTTATCGGAAGTCCCTGATGAGTTTACCAATAAAGCCTCATTAGGTTTACGACCTAAGTTTATGGATCAATATGGAAGTGGGAGTTATGGCTCTGAAGCTGGCTACGGTAGTGCTTCGGGGTCCTACTCTTCGGACTATGGTGGCAAATCCTCATCTTCTGGGTATGGGTCCTCTTCGTATGGGAAATCGGCAAATAGCAAATCCAGCGTAGCTTATGGGCGTAAGTCTATCACCAGAAAAGCAGGGGCCTCCCCTTCCAAGGCCTCCTATAACCCTTTCCCTGACTATGAAAGTGGCGACAGTGGTTATGTGTCCTCATCTAGTTCCTACAAAAAAGGCATGCGAGTCAAACATCCTACCTTTGGCTTTGGTTCTATCTATGACATAGAGGGGGCGGGAGATTCTGAAAAGGTCAGTGTCCTCTTTAACGACAATGTCATCCGTAAATTTGTCACCAAATACGCCCGCCTCGAACAGGTCTAGGGCTCGTCCCTTCCGCCATTTTATATAGGGTTTTCTTATTTATTCCCTTTCTATATAGAGATAGACCTCCAGCAAGCGGGACGCGTTTTGCTCGAAGAGCAAATGCTGGCAGAGCCCATGGATGGGCGTGTCTGTTTCTATATAGAAAGGGAATAAATAAGAAAACCCTATATAAAATGGCGGAAGGGGCTTCTGGGACGTTTTTGGGCTTTGCTATAAATTTGTTAAACAGTTTGCCCCCTTATTTTTAGGCGAAAAGTTGGCCTAGCTTTTGATATGTCTATGTTGTGGAGGGTTTGACAATGAAAACTCTAGGTATAAGCAAGACAGCATCTTTATTTTTAAAGCTTGTATGTGTCTTATCATTCGTATCTTTAACTGCCTGTGATGATGGTGGAGGCGGACTTAGCGCAAGCCAACATCCTCATTTGCCACCTGCGGGTACTATTGAGGCGTGCAGATACCAACAGCAAAATCAGTTTTTTGTAGGTATTCCAGGAAATCCTCATTGCCCTTACCAAGGACAGGCTATCAATGGCCAAGTTGAGGCTTTTGCTCAGATCAATTTTAATGCAGGTTTTGAAATCGACTTTGGACTTCAGTACAACGACGCTTGTCCCCCAGGACAAATGCCTGTTTACGAACACATCCAAGGTAATCTGATTCATACTCGTTGTGACAATATTGGTGGCTCTTATGTGGATTACGTGTTTTTCCAACATCATAATAGCAGCAACTGTGCTGGTGCTTTTGCTGGAGATAAACGCTGTATCCCTAATCCGCTCTAAGTTCCGCAACACATTTTATTTTGGTTCCCTAGCCTTCCAGAATTCTCCCTCCCCCCCTTGGTTCTGGAGGGCTTTTTTTATAAGTCCAGCATGGGGATTTTCCCTAGAGTTTTTCTTATTATTCACCTGGGGGGGGGTGGAGGGGGGTGAGCGGGCATATAGAAACAGACCTCCAGCAAGCGGGACGCGTTTTGCTCGAAGAGCAAATGCTGGCAGAGCCCATGGATGGGCGCGTCTGCTTCTATATGGATAGGTGAATAATAAGAAAAACTCTAGGGAAAATCCCCATGCTGGACTTGTCAAAGCGTTGGCAGGGCACATATTCAATACTATAATTTTCCTTTCTTTAGGAGGCCCCATGTCTGATCCGATTTTAAATTCCAGTCTTTTTGACCAAGCCATTAATTTTAGCAAGTTCACAGCTAAAGACTTAGCAGGGTCCCTCAAACAAAGTTTTGAGAAGGCTTTAAAACAAAGAGATGCTTTGATTGCGCCTCAAACAGAAATCCGTTGGGATAACACCATGGGAACTCTTGAGAGTTGTGGTGAGGATTTAGAAAAAGTCCTTGCTGTGGTTTTCAACTTCTTTAGTGCGAACACCAGTGATGACATTCAAAAGCTTGTGGAAGAGTATTCGCCATTGTTGTCTGAATATTCGAACTCCATCACTTTAAGCGACGAACTCTTTAAACGAGTTAAGTTTTTGTATGAAAGCCAAGGTAGCCTTAATCTCAACGCCGAACAGAAACAGCTTCTTAAGAAATCTTATGACGACTTTGTACGTAACGGCGCACTTTTAAGTGCAGAAAAAAAAGAAGAGCTTAAAAAGATCGACCGTGATCTTTCTGAACTGAGCCCTAAATTTTCAAAAAATGTTTTAGATGCCACAAACGCTTTTGTGCTGACTTTAAACAAAGAAGACCTAGAAGGACTTCCTGAGTCCGCCATTGAAGCCGCAGCCGCTGAAGCCGAGAGCCGTGGTCTGCAAGGACAATATGTCGTCACGTTAGATTTTCCTAGTTACTCCCCTTATATGAAGTATGCTAAAAATCGTGAGATCCGCCAGAAACTATTTATGGCTATGGCTCATCGTGCGTACAAAGATCAATTTGACAACCAAGAGACCATAAAAAATATGGTGAACCTAAGAAAACAAAAAGCACAAATTCTGGGCTTTAAAGACTATGCCGAATTTATTTTATCTAACCGTATGGCTGAAACTCCACAAAAGGTTTTTGATTTTTTACTTAAATTAAACCAAGTGGCCTTACCCAAAGCCAAAGAAGAAATCAAGGAGATTGCCGATTTTGCTCAAGCCACCGATCAGGTTGAAATGCAGGAATGGGATTTTAGCTATTATGCAGAAAAATTCAAACAGAAAAAATTTGACTTCGATGCTGAAGAACTTCGCCCATATTTTAAATTAGAAAACGTTTTACGAGGCGCTTTTGACCATGCAGAAAAGCTTTATGGTATTGCATTTTATAAACGCGAAGACCTGCCCGTGTATCACCCTGATGTGACTGTGTATGAGGTCAAAGATGCTAAAACTCAAAACTACGTTGGGTTATTTTATGCAGACTTTTTCCCTCGTGCCACAAAACGTGGTGGGGCTTGGATGACCTCGTATCGTGATCAAGGCACATGGAATGGCGAAGTTAAACGCCCTCATATCAGTATTGTGTGCAACTTCACTAAACCCACTCCGACCAAACCTTCCCTTTTAACTTTTATTGAAGTTCAAACCCTGTTCCATGAGTTTGGTCACTCTTTGCACGGCCTACTTTCTGACTGCCAATACCGCAGCCTAGGAGGAACTAATGTATTGTGGGACTTTGTCGAGCTTCCATCGCAAATTATGGAAAACTGGACGCTTGAAAAGGAAAGTTTGCACCTCTTTGCCCGTCACTACGAAACTGGCGAGCTGATCCCTGATGAATTGATCCAAAAACTTCAAGCCAGCGAGAACTTCTTAAACGCTTATGCTTGTGTCCGTCAGTTTAATTTCGCGTATATGGATATGATCTGGCACACGCAACCTGATTTGAGCTTTAAGGATATCAACGAGTACGAAAAGGCCATGCTTAAAGACACCTTGCTCTTTAAGACTCACACAGGCTCTTCTTCTTGTGCTTTTTCTCATATCTTTGCTGGAGGCTATGCGGCTGGCTACTACTCTTATAAGTGGGCTGAGGTGCTGGATGCCGATGCCTTTGAGTTTTTTAAAGAAAAAGGGATCTTTAACTCCGATGTGGCCACCTCGTTCAAAGAGAACATCCTTTCTAAAGGCTCTACGGCACACCCCATGGAGCTTTACAAGAAGTTTCGTGGCCGAGAACCAGATGTTTCCGCGCTCTTAAGACGTGATGGCCTTATCTAGGCTTTGCCTATTTTATGCTTACAGTCGATTTTTAAGATTCCACCTTTCTACTGGCCTTTTTAGGGCCAGTTTTATTATAATCAGTGGTGTCCAAATTTATATTTGCAGGTGACCATGGTTAAAAATATTTTAATTGTCTATCGTGACGATACTCCTCAAGCTGAAAAGCTCAGCCAAGATTTCAAACGCTACCTTTCAGGACAAAGCATTGATGTCGACATTTTAAGTTACACGGAACTTAAAGATAAAGTGTGTGCTCAGGGTTATGATCTGGTTGTCGTTTTGGGAGGAGATGGGACTTACCTCTCTACCGTCCGTCATTTGCATCCACATGACACACCCATCTTAGGAATTAACATGGGGTCTTTAGGTTTTTTAACAGAGGTTAAATTGGATGCGGCTTATGAAGCCCTTGATGCCGCGTTAAATGATAAACTTGAAAGACGCCCACGCACCATGATCGAGGTTCAGATTCAACATGCTAATAAAAGTATTTATGAAGATACTGCCCTTAACGATGTGGTGATTGAAAGAGGAGCGCGCTCACAACTGGTACGCATTCAAATTTACTCCCAGTCCAACTTAGTCCAAGATGTTAAAGCAGATGGACTGATCATCTCCACACCTACAGGAAGTACGGCCTACAACTTAGCTGCAGGTGGTCCTATCCTACACCCAGAGATGGCAGGGCTGGTAGTCACACCCGTGGCTCCCCACAATTTGACCAGTCGACCGATTGTATTTCCCGACCATTTAGAACTTCGACTGCGTTTAGCCCCTGGCAATCAAACAGCACAACTCACTATTGATGGACGCAAAGTGGAAGCCATTACCGAACATGACACCATCATTCTTAAAAAATCCACTCACCAACATTTCGTTTTAAGAAAAAAAGGACACAATTATTTTGATCTGCTTCGCGAAAAACTAAAGTTTGGACAAAGAGACTAAGATCACAAAGTAAGGAGGCTATCTTATGTTAGTTGAACTACGAGTTAAAAACTTTGCACTGATTGATGAACTCAACATTCAATTTAAAAAAGGCTTTAACGTTTTAAGTGGAGAAACAGGCTCAGGAAAGTCGATCTTACTTAAAAGTTTAGCCGTACTGATGGGAGCACCTAGCTCAAATGATTTTGTCGGTCCATTTGGTGACACCGCCCAAGTCGAAGGTTTATTTGATGTCAGCGAGCGCCCTGACATTAAAGAGCGTTTAAATGAAATGGATCTTATGGATGGCGATGACCTGATCGTCAGAAGACAGCTGGGTAAAAAAAGCCGCGTGTATATCAATGGTTCTATGATCACTCTGACAGAGCTTAAAAATATCATCACCCCGATCTTAGAAATTGCAGGCCCCTTCTCGGCCCCACTGATGGAGATGACAGGGCAGCATGACACCAAACAGCTTTTATCCACCCACTACCATCGGTTTTTATTAGACCTCTTTGGTGGTGTGCAAAAGCATCTCGAAGAGTACCGCGTGGGGTTTGAGCACAGAAATAAATTGATCCAAGAGACGGAAGAGTTAAAAAGCAAAGCCCACGAACGTCATCACCAGCTTGATTTTTTAAAGTATCAAATCCAAGAACTGGATCAGTTTAACTTTGATCCCGAAGCCGACGGAGACCTTAAAGAGCGCATTTCGCGATTAAAGAACAAACAAAAGCTGATCGATTTCTTAGCTTCTGCGGATTATGTTTTAAATCAAAGTTCAGAATCTGTGCTTTCTGGCATTCATAAAATTCTTAAGACTTCGGAAGTGTTTGGTGATTCTTACGAAAAGATCAACGCCAGCATGGAAAACCTGCAAACAGCCAAAGCCATCATCGAAGATGTGTCCTTTGAGCTTTCTAACTTTGAAAGCCACGCCTTTTCTGACGAAGATAACCTTGATGCCTTAACCGAACGTTACACTAAACTTAGAAGTCTACAAAAGAAATTCGGCGAGAGCATTGAAGAGTTTATGAATGCTCATGCTAAACTTAAAACTGAAATCGAAACTTTAGAAAGTCTAGATGATATTCTTGCAAATAAAGAAGCAGAACTTAAAACTCTTGAAACTAAACTGCAAATGAAAGCCTCACAGATGCACGAACTGCGTCTGTTGGCCGCAAAAAACATTGAGGTGAAGGTCAATGAACAATTGCAAGACCTCAATATGAAGGGTGTTTTATTTTTTGTAGGTCTTGAACGCTCAGGGGAACTAAACCGTTATGGAAGTTCAAAGGTGGAGTTTTTAGTAAAGACTCACAGTGAGTCCGAACTTAGGCCTTTGGCAAAAACAGCCAGTGGTGGGGAGTTAAGTCGGATTTTACTTTCTATCAAATCTGTTCTTGGCGAAAATGAATGGCCACGCACTTACCTGTTTGATGAAGTGGATACTGGTGTCAGTGGCCCTACGGCAGAATTAGTAGGCAAAAAGCTAAAAACATTAGCTTTTGATCAGCAAATTCTATGCGTCACACATCTTCCCCAAGTGGCGGCCTTAGGGGACCATCACTACGCCATTGAAAAACTAGTTCGTCAGGATAAAACCCAGATCAAAGTGCGTGAACTGAATAAAAATGAGCGGGTCACAGAAATTGCACGTTTGATGTCGGGCGAACATATTTCAGAGTCCAGTCGCCAACACGCTCAAAAGCTGTTAGGATACTAAGAAGTTTTAAAGCTACTTTGTAGTTTTGGGAGCCTTTTTTGTTTCACATTAAAAATTCAATGCTTGATGACCTCAAAGCGGGTCTTGTGGTTTCGCTTGTGGCTTTGCCTCTATGCTTAGGAATTGCTTTAGCCTCTGGAGCACCAGCACTTTCAGGACTGCTAGCTGGTATTATTGGTGGGCTTCTGATTGGAATACTCAGTCCTTCTCATGTTTCCGTCAGTGGGCCTGCGGCGGGTCTAACAGTGGTGGTCTTAGATGCCATTGCGGATATAGGTTCTTTTGCTGCTTTTTTACCTGCTCTGATTTTAGCAGGGTTGATCCAACTACTTATGGGGCTCTTTCGGCTTGGGAAAATTTCAAATTTCGTACACCACTGCGTAATTGAAGGTATGCTGTCAGCTATTGGCTTAATTCTGATCATCAAACAACTGCCCTATGTGATTGGCTCTTTAAGCCCCAAATACACAGAGATTTTTAATACCCCTGCACCTGACAATATAAACTTAGGAGCTTTTTTAATTGGGCTGATCTGTCTGATTTTTATTGCTGTTCACAATACAACCTCTTTGAAAGATAAAAAATTTTTTAAACTTATTCCTTTATCAATGCTTTTGGTGGTTATAGCTTCGGTTTTAGCGTTTTTGTTTTCATTTTATTCTCCACTTCAATTATCTCAAAACTTATTCGTAGACCTCAGTGGAATTACGGGTGGTGCACAAGCGTTTTCTGCTTTGATCTTCCCTGACTTCTCACAAGGCTTTTCACTTAACATCATTAAATATGCCGTAGTTATGGCTTTAGTGGCCAGTCTTGAAACTCTTTTATGTGTTAAAGCCGCTGACCAAATCGACCCCCACAAGCGCTTTACCCCTCCAAATAAAGAATTATTTGCTCAAGGCATTGGTAATATATTTTCTGGATTTATCGGTGGGCTTCCCATAACTTCTGTCATTGTCAGAACCTCAGTGAATATTCAAGCGGGTGCCAAAACCAAGTGGGCCTCTGTCTTTCACGGCATAATTCTAATGATAGGACTCTTAGCTTTTCCCACTTTAATCACCAAGATCCCTTTGGCGGTTCTGGCATGTATTTTAGTGCTTGCAGGTTATAATCTGGCTCACCCCAGACAGATCTCTTCAAGTGTGAAAAATGGGTTTTTATATGCCATTCCTTTCTTTGTCACTTTAACTATAGTGGTTTTTACAGACATCCTTATAGGAGTCATTGTAGGCCAGTGTGTCTCTATGGCTCTACGTTTTGGCTTTAAAGGATCACAAGAAAAGCTGAAACACACTTAATCTTTTGTCCCCTATTGAAAAAACTCCATTTGCAGATTTTTTCTTGTGTTTACAAAAAAATCGTATTAACACCCTTACACGCCGATTTTGATAAAGCTTGCGGGCGCACAGCTAAGCTTTAGAGACTCCATGTTAGAGGTTAAATCCCAAGCTGGACTCTACACCGATTCAAGCCCCACTCTTATCAAATTTAACTTTTTAATCTTTTACAAGAGAAGAGATGAATGAAAATCATTTGGGTATGGCTATTTAGTATTGGAGTAGGATTCAGCTCTGCCGCTTACGGCAAGACTTTACAATGTCAGTCCTATCTGAGCGAAAACAGTGCTCAGGTTTTACAACAGGTTAAAATTTTTGATCGTATTTATAAAAATGATTTTTTTGTATCGAGAACCTTTGACCGTTATACCAGTTTGCTTACATCCCCCCAAATTCCTCCTCTAATAGAGTTTTTAAGATCATTGAAAGCTAAAGACATTTACCTTGATGCAGGAGCAGGTGAAGCCAAAGCCTTAGTGGAACTTATAAGGCGTACTCAAGAACTTGAACTTCCCCCATTGCAATATTTGGCCGTAGCCCTTAAAAGACCTGGATTCAGTGAGGGTTTTAAAAAATCCAATCCTCAAGCTCTGACGGAATTAGAGCAGCATCTTGTCACTTATGCCAAACAGTTTCGTTATATTGATGGGGATCTTATTGAAAATTTAGTGGCTTCACCCAAGTCTGGGCTTTTTTCCTATCACAATAAAGTCAGTCTGATCACAGACATCTATGGACCTTTTTCTTACACTTCAAAAATTGAAGATGTCTTGCTTGCGTATGCCTCTTTATTAAAGGTCGGCGGGAATGCCTTGATTCACTTTTATGATCCAGGATTAAATTTTGTGAATAAAACCAAAAGAGGAACATCAAATAAAAGTAAAAATTTAGAACAAATGTCTCATTTAATTTCAGAATTGACGCAAGGACGTTTGGAAGCCGTTGTGGTGAGCCCTCAACATGAAGGCAAGTGGCCTCAAACCCATCTGGCAATACTTTGGTTAAAAAAAGTTTCTGACTCCCCCACCCTGACACCACAATCGCATATTGAGCTTAAACATATTTATGACGAAGCCCCACCGATTAGGACTTATGAAGTGAGTTCAAAATAGTTTTATGCTAAAACAAATATTTAATATAAAAACTCCTCAAAATTATTTGAGGAGTTTAACCATTTATAAAAAACCTAACAAGGTGACTTATACTCTAGTTGTCTGCGATGGCTTTTACAAAAGCGCCTGTTGTGGCATCCACGATGTATTCCATTTCCACACCGTTTTCATAACCATCAAATTCGTAGTGCCAGCCATATCTCAAGCTGGATTCCAGTGACCATTCTCCAGCAGCTTGTTTACCTGCGGCTTGTAAGCCTTGAAGTGCTGTAGCCAGTGGCACTAAAGCATTGGGAGGAGTTAAGTTGTCGCTAGAGGCATTTTTACCTGATGCTTCTTCAAAAACGCCTTTACGTGTGAACTCGACTTCTACGATAGTGCCATTTGTAGTTTGCACTTTCACTTCATCACGCTCTAAAACTACAACTTGCCCACCAGGAACGTAAAGTAAAGCTTGTGAGCTGATGTCTTGAGCCTGTGCCATTGCCACTTGTGAACCCAAACCTAAAAATAGAACTAATGATGCTAATGTGTATTTCATTGTAAGACTCCTTTTTGTAAATGTTGTTACAGTCATTTTACAATATGAAGTCTTACAGATTTCCTACAGAATCATTACAAGTTGGTAATGTTATGACAAAAGTACTTCCTTGCGGACCTGTGCTGCTCAAACTTACAGCACCTCCATGAGCCTTGATGATCGCCTTAACCACACTAAGCCCAATACCAAGTCCATGAGTTGTGCGACTTTGATCTGCGCGATACAGTCGATCCCAAATTCGAGCTTGATCTTTAGGATCAATCCCACACCCATGATCTTTAATCCTAATGTACACCTGTCCCTGTTGTTGCTCGGCAGAAATATAAACTTCTGTTCCTGCAGGAGAGTACTTAATGGCATTATCAACTAGATTACTAAGAGCTTGGGATAAACGAGTCACATCACCTAAAACGAAAACAGAAGAAGGTGCTTCCGTGTAAAGGCTAATGTCTTTGTCTTCTGCGGTGTACTGAAATAAATCTTTAATCCCTTCAATCAAATCTGAAATATTGATCCTTTCTTTTTTCATCTTCATCGAAGAAGATTCAGCCTCTGAAGCATCCATAATCGCATTAAGTAAAGCCGTGATTTGTTCGACACTTTCTAGGCCGTTAAGCAAAGCCTCTTTAAGACTTCGAGCATCTCCTTCTTGTGAAGATATGGCTCTTTCTGCTTCTATACGAAAACGCGTAAGTGGCGTACGCATATCATGGGCGATATTATCCAGTGTGCTTTTTAGATTTTCCAAAAGCTGTTCGTTACGATCCAATAGAGCATTAAACTTTATCGCTAGCTCGTCGACTTCATCACCACGCCCATAGTTCTCAGCTCGCAAATGAGTCTCGCCCGATTGAATGCGTTGAATTCGTTGTGTGAGACTGCGCAGTGGAGTAAGAATAGTGCGCGAAAGAAACAAACTTAGCAAAATCCCCACAGCAATGAAAGGTACAAGCACCATAAAACCTAAATATCTAATCTGTTCCAGATACTCTTCACGGCTTTCGGCACTTTTAGCGATATGCAACCATCGTTTATTTTGTAAAGGCAAAGTATAAACTTCGACCAGATCATTTTCCACAAAAGGCAACGCTGCCGCCCAATGCTTAAGAGTGAATTTAGCAAGATTATTTTCAATCACATCGAAAATATCTTTGTCCTCACCTTCATTTTTTATAATATAACTCCACCCTGATTTTAGAGATAATTGTGACAGTTCTTTATTGAGTTCTAAAATTTCATATTCATCATTATAATTTTCTAATTCATCTTTAGAAAAATCATCTTCTATACGAGTGGGATGAGTATGAAAAAGAACTTTCTGGTCTTGATCCAGAATCATCACAAAAATTTCTGGTGAGATGCTGTTTTGTAGATTTTGTATTCCTAAGCTTTCAATGATTTGCGCATAGTTTTGCGACAACTTAATTAAAAGCTTTCTGTCGTTTTGAATTAAAGATGAAGATAATAGATAATAGATTGTTGCTGAAACACAGAACAATGAAAAAATCAGAATGAAAGATGACCAAATGACCAGTCTTGGACCAATTTTATTCAGATGTGCCCTCTTTTAAAACGTA
>JAMLIO010000010.1 GCA_023954155.1 Pseudobdellovibrionaceae bacterium
TTGCGTTCGCAAAACTACGCCAAGCCGAACTCGCATTTTGACCATATATAAAACTAAATCCACAACCCCAACGGGCCGCCAGCCTAGGTGTGTGATAAGGCTTGGTCTCTTACTATACTAAAAGAGATCTAAGCATCCATGCTGTTTTTTCGTGGATCTGCATTCTTTGTGTTAGAAGATCAGCAGTAGGTTCGTCAGAGGCTTTGTCTACTAGGGGAAAAATTTCGCGTGCGGTTTTTGCAACTTGTTCGTGGCCTGCTAGTAGGCTTTTGATCATTTGTTCTGCGCTTAGCTCTCCGTCTTCTTCTTTGATGGATGAAAGTTCGATGAATTCACGATAAGAACCTGGGGCTTTGGCACCCAGTGCGCGAATTCTTTCAGCGATATCATCCACGGCTACTGCTAACTCTGTGTACTGAGTTTCAAACATCAAGTGCAAAGTGTTAAACATAGGACCTTGAACGTTCCAGTGAAACTTGTGGGTTTTAAGGTATAAAGTGTAACTGTCTGCTAAGAAATGCGCTAAACCTTTTGCAATGCTTTTTCTGTCTTCTTCATTTATGCCAATGTTGATCTTTTCCATTGAACTCTCCTTTTTGATTGATTTCTTACTTTTGACTTGAGTGTATTGTATCAAAATTATGTTTTAACTGTAGCACACCCCCTATCATAAGTAAAATATATATTGATTATTACTGCATATATATTATATATAATAATCCAATTAGAACATATTGTCTTTATGAGAATTAGGAGTTCTCGTGCCCAGTTTAACACAAATGAAGTACATCGTATCCGTTTTTGAAAACAAGAGCTTTAGCCTCGCCTCCAAAGAGTGCCACGTCTCTCAACCTAGTTTGAGCATGCAAATTCAAAAGGCTGAAGACGAACTTGAAGTCACCATTTTTGATAGAAACTCTAAGCCTATCTCTGTTACCGATAAGGGCCTTAAGCTTGTGCAGCAAATGAAAATCATTTTAAATGAGAGCAAGCGCCTCAGTGACCTGAGCAAAATCCAAGCAGGAACCTTAAGTGGGCAGATTGATCTTGCGGTGATTCCCACCGTAGCACCTTATTTGCTTCCATTGATTCTAAACCCTATTGCTCAGGATATGCCTCATGTGCAGGTGAATATTTTTGAACAGACCACTTCTGAAATCTTACAAAATTTGAAAAGCAAAGAGATAGATGCTGCTATTCTGGCGACTCCGCTTAATGAGCCCGATCTTATTGAATCCCCACTTTATTACGAGCCCTTTTATGTGCTAGCCCACAAAGCTCATCCTATTTTAAAAAACAAAGTGGTGCGCGAACAAGATATTGCTAAGTTTCCGATTTGGCTTTTAGACGAAGGACATTGCTTTCGTACACAAACACTTTCTGTGTGTTCTCCTCGTCACCATCAAGATGTCTTTGCCAATGTGAAGTACGCTGGGGGCAGCATTCATACCCTGATGCAAATTGTACTTGAAAGCGATGGTTGCACTTTGATCCCACATCTGGCTCTTAAAGATCTCTCTCCTAATACCATCAAAACTCATGTGCGCCCTCTTAAAAAACCCACCCCTTCCCGAGAGATCAGTTTAGTCATGCACAAATCCCAATGGAAGACCGATGTTTTATCCAGAATCAAAGCTCTGACTCTTCAAACTATGGACAAAGAATTATTAAAACCCCATGGACTGGAAGTCTTAGAGATTGAAAACGGATAAGAAGTATAAAATCCCTATGCAGTAGGTGTAAGACGTAAAATGAGATTGAACTCACCAAGCAGCGTGAGGCAGGGATTAAAATAAAAGAGAGGGCGTTCTTTAATTCGTATCTGGCTTGAAAGGGCTGATGTACCCCTCTGCAAGAGCTACTGAGCAGCCGTTTGGTCTGCCGTGGACTCTACGTTCACAGCGTCTACAATATCACAGTAGCTGCGTTTAGAGCCCGTACCTGCACACCCAGAGCTTAACCCTGCCAGCAAGAGTCCCAATAAAAAGTGCTTCAAACCACGCATTTTCATATAAGAATATTATGAGCGGATTTCTTGCCTTAGGCCAGCAATCTGCATATAACCATTCTACTTCTGGACTCAGGGGCAGGGCTGACACACCAATATTTTTATTGGCTCCACTCTGGGTTTAAATGAAGGCCAACAAGGCACTATTTCAACACGTGGAGGAAGACATGGGTGACGAAAACAAACTGTACGGTCAAATAGCCATCGAAAACAATCAGCTTGAGAGCTTTGATAACAGAAACCCTAAACGTGACTATATGATCGAATTCGAATGCCCAGAGTTCACTTGCCTTTGCCCTCGTAGTGGTTTCCCTGATTTTGCGACCATTTACATTTCCTATGTTCCTGATCTGAAGTGTGTGGAGCTGAAATCCCTTAAGCTTTATATCAATGGGTTTAGAAATCAAAATATCTTTCACGAAGACGTCACCAATATGATTCTTGATGACCTAGTGAACCTTCTTCAACCTCGTTGGATGGAAGTCGCCGCAGACTTTACCGTGCGCGGAAACATCCACACCCTTGTACGTGCCGTGCACAAAAAACAAGGCTACGAGCTGCCCGAAGATTTAGCTTAAATACGAATAAAGCTTTATCAGCTTATCGGGCAGTGACCCCGCGGGGCCCATAAGTACACTTTTAATCTGAACGCGTAGCTCATAGTTAGATTTAACTTAAATATTATTCTAAATTGTTTTAGTATCCTAAGTCTGCGCACCCTTAGCTCAGTTGGATAGAGTAACTGGCTTCGAACCAGTTGGTCGGGAGTTCGAATCTCTCAGGGTGCGCCAATCGCAAACTCCTCTCAAACTGAGAGGGCTACTGAGATTCGAGTATTTTGTAGATTTGGGTGTCGGTGAGATCTAGGCTTTTTAGGATGTAGCTTGCTGTAAGAGCCTCTTGAATGGAAGAGCCTATGGTTTTTGCTTGTTTGGCGGCTTCTTGAAAGCACAGGGCTGCGGCGACAGAGATATTAAAACTTTGTGTAAAACCCTTCATGGGAATCAGGATATTGCCATCACAGTATTCTAAGGCTTGATCTGTCACCCCTTCTTTTTCATTTCCAAAAATTAAAGCCACTTGCTGACCAGAACCGCGAGGAATGTCTTGAATCTCTATCGATTCTTTAGATAGATGAGTGGCATAAATTTTCACATGGCGCTCTTTTAAAAAACTCAAAGCCTCTGCCGTATTGGACCAACGATATATGTTTAACCATTTGTCCGCACCTTGAGTGACTCGCGCAGACTCTTTAAATTTTTCACTGCCCTCAATGATGTGCATTTCATAAAAACCAAAAGCTTCAGCACTTCTCATGACGGCACTGATGTTGCCCCTATCATAAATATTTTCCAACACAGGAATAAAACTTGAACTTCTTTGGGGAACAATCTTTTGAATCTTTTCTAAACGCTCTTCTGTGATCAAACCCACAAAAGTATTTACGATCTGCTGAGGGGAATACCAGCTGTCAGCAATCTTAAGTTGCTCTGGCCATTGATCCGATAAAAAACGTCCTAGCTTTAATGACATAAGGGGATGTCATACCTAGTTCTAGCTTGAATTTCAAGGCTAATCTAAATTTAAGTCTACAGCCGTAGACCACTGCTCTATGGGACGAGCAAAATGTAAATGATTAAGACCAAAACCTGAAGGCAAAGCTTGATGGCTCTTTTGTTGTAGTGCGTATTTGGAAAACTGGGGTTCATAAGGCGTCTGCGTTTCATTGTCGTAAAAGATCACATCCACAGCTTGGGGTTCAAAAAGATCACATATCTTTTCTACCCACGACTGTACATCTTCTCGTGCCACACCATTAGTTTCAAAGCTGATGTAATTTTGATCCACTTCAGGGGTGACATGCACTGTACCGTAGTGTGTTCCTTTAAAAGCATTGGCAGAGTATCCGCAAGGAGTAAACCAATAATGATCCAATTCATACTCTGGAAAAATCTGCCCTACGGCTTTTTCAATAGCTATGCGCTGTTCAGGGGTATTCTTTAAAAAAGATTCCGTCTTATTTTTGCTGATTCTATAAATCAAAACTTCAGTCAGATGTTCTTTTATAAGCCGCTTGGAATCTGCGACATATTCAAAGACATAAAGATGATGAGAGTCACGCTGACCCAAACGATAGGCTTTTCCCGCACCCAGTTCTTGCTTGAGTGTTTTAAAGTCGGCTCTGGCAAAACTTTTTTGCATGTCGGGATAATGTTCATTTTTTCGGGAAAAATATAGACTCGAAATGTTTTCTTTTCCTATATGACGAATCAACATTTGTGCTGATTTGATCAACTGAGTTTGACCGCAGGTGATCATCAACACTCGGTTTTTCCAGACAAACAGACTGGACTCTGAAATCAAAAAGGCTTTTAAATGTTCCGTCTTAACCGAATTTAAAATCAAAGCGCCACAGGACTTAAGCAGGTCGCCCCAATACTGATCAGGATAACTTAAAAAATCCACAGAGTCGTTACAGGTCAACTCTAGCTTCTTTTCTGGTCCTTCATAGTCCAAATTCATCCCTTAAGCTCCCTAGTGATCACAAAATATTTGTCTTCATCTTAGCAAACAGGTAAAGCATCAGTATATGTACACCTCAACTCGTGAACCTTTTTTTTCTGTCATCATACCCACATACAACAGACTGCCTTATCTCAAGTTGGCCCTTAATTCTGTATTACGTCAAGACTTTCAAAATTTTGAAGTCATTATTGTCGATGATGGATCCACAGATGACACTTTGGTTTGGACTCAAGAATTACAGAAAACCGAGCCACGCCTGCGAGTGCTTCATCAGCCCAATCAAGGTGTAAGCACTGCCAGAAACACGGGCATTCAGTCCGCAATCGCACCGTGGATTGCCTTGCTGGATTCAGACGATCAATGGATGCCAGAAAAACTAAGCGTCTGTCATGATTTTATTCTGAACAGACAAAGCCATCCTATTTTACATAGCGATGAGGTGTGGCTAAGAGAGGATCGTATTGTAAAACAAAAACTTAAACGCCCATCTGGAGACGCCTTTGCGGAGTGTGTAAAACAATGCTGCATCGGTCCCTCCACTTCAGTCCTTCATCGCAGCGTCTTTGCCCATGTTGGACTTTTTAGATGCGATCTGCCTGTATGCGAAGACTATGACTTTTGGTTACGAGCCACATCACGCTTTATGGTGACCCACATTCCTTTAGCTTTGATTCAAAAACATGGAGGCCATGAAGATCAACTCTCTACGCGCTTTCATTCTATGGACTTCTGGAGGCTCAAAGCTTTGGTCTTTCAACTTTGGAATCCTTTTTTAACTTCAGATAAAAAGGCTCTAGTTGCAGAAACTATGATTCAAAAAAGTGAAATTTTACTTAAGGGATATGAGAAGCATCACAACCTTGAGAATAAAAATACAGTGCTTGAACTCAAAAAGCAGGCTCAAGACTCTCTATATCACACCCAAACTAATAGCGAGCTCACGCATCGACACCACGAAAATAGATCGTGACCCGATGAGCGCTCTAGCTGTGATCTAGATATTTTAAGATACTAAATACTGCTTCTCTGATTTACGACCTAAATATTTTCAAAATGCTGATGCAGGGCTTTGCTAGTGACTTCACAAACCCAGCGCTTAAAACGCTGACCAGTGCAAAGACGTTTGATTTTGATTTCTTTTCCTAAAAGAAGGTTTTGATCTTGCCAAAGTTTAATATGAACACTTTCATTTTTTACACCTTTGATTTCAAGATGTAGAGGTTGTTTTTTTAACATCTCATCCGTTGCATAAGTGTATTTTAGGTTTGAAAGTTCTTTTTTATTTTTCTTCTTCAACTCCACCACACGATTTAGGAATTCACCTTCAGTCAGATGATCCTCAATACTTAGATGAACCTCTGTATTTGATTTTGATAATACACGGAACGACTCCCACAAATAATTAAACTCATTGATGGAGTGCAAATAATCTCTAAACTCATTTTCTAGTCTTAAAATAGGACCTGACTTTGAAGGATCAAAACTAGGTGGAGCCCACAACTTAAACTCCACAATCGGAGGCATGGCTCGATAACCTGATAAAAATTTAAGTTCATCCACTACTGTATCTGCAATATAGGCCACTTCGGATTCAGGCAGCTCAATGAATTGCCAAGTCAGAAGCTTAAGTCCTTCAGCAGGAGCCAGAAGCCTGACTCGTTCTTCTAGGTGTGTCTCCCAGATGTACTCCATCTCTACGGGTGGGCCTGGCAAAAAATAAAGCTCAGTATTTTGCGGTTTTCGTTTAAGACTAAACCCAGAGGCTGTACCCACTAGGTTCGTGTAAATTTCCGCCCCTTCAGGAAAGTAAGCCTGCCACTTATGACCCTCACGCGCTTCCACTTGCAAAATCAACACGCGCTCTTGAATGCGTTCCCACTCCTTGTCCACAAGATTCAGTTTAAGGCCCAACCAATCGGCCACTAGCTTACGAGTCAAATCATCGGTCGTAGGCCCTAGGCCTCCTGTAACAAATACCGCATCACTGCGGCCTGAGAGGTACTCTAAGGCCTCCAAGATTTTAAGGGGATCATCAGCCACTGCCCAATGATAATTTACATCTAAATTCAATTTAGAAAGTTTTTGCGCTAACCAAGCAGCATTCGTATTTATGATTTGACCTGAAACAACTTCACTACCTGTAGCTAATATACTGACTGACTTCATTTTTACACCTAAATTGCATGGTCCTATCCCGTACACTGACCCTAGAGATTGCATTGCCTTATTTCGTGCACTTGGATTAAAAGTATGTCATAACCTTAAAAAAGTAAACTTTTTGGCGAGTTTATTTTGTACCAAATGCAAGCTGAAGGTTAGCAAAAGTTTGACTCTATATGAACAAACCTTTGCCTTACTTAACGAAGGCAAACATAAGGTGAACGACTACAGCGATCAAATAAGGTAGGTGTGTTGTTCTTCCCAATGAACGCCAATTGGAGTGGGTGACATGAAAAAAGTCAAAACTGGAGTTTTTCAAAGAGGTTTTGCCCTAGCCAAACTGACCCTTAAGTCTGGAACCTTGGCCGCCACATCTGTGATGAATTCCGACAAAGAAGCACATATCATAAAACAAATGCAACTGCTTTCTAAAGAGCTTGGAATGCTTAAGGGCAGCATCATGAAAGTTGGGCAAACTCTTTCTATGTACGGCGAGCACTTCCTTCCTCCTAAAGCCAACGAATATCTAAAAAATCTACAGTTCAACTCTCCTCCTATTGAGTGGTCAGGCATTAAAAAATTTCTGCTTGAAGAGATCGGAGAAGACGTTTTGTCGGAACTTGATATCGACAAGACCTCAAGTGCTGCCGCCTCCTTGGGGCAGGTGCATAAAGCCCGACATAAAAAGACAGGTCAACTCTTAGCCATTAAGATTCAATACCCAGGAGTTGAGTCTGCCATCAAAAGTGATCTTAAATCTATTAAAGCCATTCTTGGATTATCCAAAATTCTTCCTGGAGGTTTACAAACAGATCAGTTTTTTGAAGAGATCGAAACCATGCTCATCCAAGAGACCAATTACAAACTTGAAAAGACTTGGACAGAGCAGATGTATGAGAAACTCAAACCTTATCCGCAGTTTGTGGTTCCACAGGTGCAACCTAGATACTGCTCTAAACATGTGATCACCACCAGTTACGAAGACGGTGTAGCTTTAGACTCTCCAGACGTTCAAGCTCTTTCACAAGACAGACGAAATACTTTAGCTCTTAATTATTTAGATTTGTACTTCAAAGAGCTTTTTGAGTTTAAACTTGTGCAAACCGATCCTCATCTAGGAAATTATCGAATTCGTATCTCTAAAGACCCCGCATCGCAACCAGATCAACTTATACTCTACGACTTTGGAGCCATGAGAGAGGTGCCCGATCACTTTGGGCTGCCCTTTAAACAATTAGTAGAAGGAGCCGCCCAGCAGGACAAAGAGATGATTATCGAAAGCGCCTATAAGCTGGGTTATCTTAAACCTGATGACGATCCTGAGCTTAAAAACAGATACTTCAAGGTGTGTAGCCTCATCGGTGAACCCTTTGCCGAAGACCCCACGTTTCCTTTTACCGACCAAGATGGAAACTATGATTGGAAGCGCACCGATCTTCCACAAAGAGTGTCCGTAGCGGCTAAAGAGATATTTAAATTTCATAAACTTAGAGTTCCACCTAGGGAATCCGTATTTCTAGATCGTAAACTTGCTGGAGCTTTCTTTTTGGTGAGTGTCTTAGGTCTTAAGGGTAAAGCAAGAGAAGTACTTAGAAGATACTACTAACTACTGAACTTTGGTTTTTTTATAAAACTTCTCTTGAAACTTCATAATCTTTTTAAAGTCTTCTTCTGAAGAGAGTTCTAGCATTAAACGTTTCTTGAATTTGCTTTCAATTTCGCGCATTCTTTGAATGCCTTGTTCAATGAACTTTCCGTTGATCTTTTTAGACTCTTCATGCAGTTCGCGGATCATATTGGCTTCCATGGCAATAAACGGAACCAGATTGTTTTCACTTAACTCAAGTTCATCTGTAAAGTACGCCTGAAGTTCGATGATCCATTGCTCGCGGTAATCTGCATTTAACACCTTATCCACGTAACCATTAGTGTAGAGTACAAGATCTGTGTAGTTATCTTTAAACTCATCTGATTTTTGAGGATCAAAGTATTCAAACAATGCCTCTTTAGCTTCATTCTTACGTGCTTCAACTCTTTCTGCACTTTCTTTTTTATTCACTTCTGCGATTTCACGGACTTGATCTTTGAAACGTTCTTTCAGAAAAGGGGCACCGACAAAAACCATAAACACCGCTACCACCGCAGCCACAGCAGACATCTTCCAGAATTTTTTAACACGTTTTTGCTGATTCAGAGTTTTAGCTTCAAGCATTGTTTCTAACAACTCACCTTCATCAAACACTTCACCTGTAAGTACAGCACCCACTGTGCCTTTGATGATCCCCTCAATGCTTGCTAAAGATTCGGGCTCCTGTCTATTCAGATAAGGCTTCATCTTGGTCATTAACACAAGCTCAAGTTCTTTTTTCAGTTTTTCAGCATTGGCTTGCAAACGACGTTTTTCTGTCATTTCAAAAACTTTCTTCTGCTCATCAATATGTCGAACGGCATTAAGCTTAGTCTCTTGCGCTTCCTGCTTGGCATCCTTTAGAGCTTTTTCTGCCTCACGAGTGGCTCGAGCTTTGATCTCTTCCACCTCAGCAGTTGCTCTTTCCTTAAGGGCAGCCATCGTTTTATTTGCTTCCTCTACAGATTCAGCCATCTCTTCATCAAATTTTTTCTTTTGTCTTTCGGCTTCTTCTTTGGCTTTCGCAATAATATGCTGAGATTTTTCTTGTGCCTCTTTAAGATGAGTTTGGGCATCCTCACGAGACTCATCAATGATATCTTTGGCCTTACTTTGCGCAGACGTGACAACCTTATTCGCATCTGCTTCAGCACCACTTCTTAAGGCTTCCGCCTCATCCTTTGCTGTCTTGAGGGCTATAGCTGCATTCTGCTCTGCTGTTTGAATGATCTGTGTGGACTGAACTTGAGCATCATCCACCATATTCTTGGATTTAGAGCTCGCCTCTTCTACTAAGTTTTGAGCCTTAGCATTGGCCTCGTCCATAACCTGTGTGGATTGTGTACTGGCTTCTTCAATCAAACGTTTTGATTCTTCCTGTCCACTGGCAATAATATCTGCTTTAGACTGGTTAGCCTCTGACTCAGCGTTTTGTTTATAAGTCTCGGCCTCTTGTAAAATTCTTGATTTTTCAGCATCAGCTTCTTTTAAAATACTGTCTTTTTGTGCCAAAGCCTCGGCTTCGGTATTTTGTTTAAAAGTTTCTGCTTCTTGAAGAATCCGTGCCTTTTCTGCCTCAGCCTCTTTAACAAGTGTGTCTTTGGCTGCTTGCGCTTCTTCTATTGTACGTTGATTTTCTTGTTTTTGATTTTCCAAGTCAGACAACAGCTTTGCAACTTCGGTCTTCAACGCATCAGCTTCTTGCTGAGAGTTTTGCACAATAGACTTTAGATCTTCATTTTTAGTTCTAAATTCTTCATTTTGTACTTTAAAGGTTTCAATGCTTTTTTCAAGATTTGCAATTTCAGACTTTTTACCAACAATCTCTTGTTCTAATGATTGTAACTCTGAAGTGTTATTTTTAATCGTTTCAGCTAAACTTGTTTGTTCTTCTTGTAGCTTAGCTACAGCTGTAACATGATTTTGAACTTGCTTTTCTTTTTCTTCACAAGCTTTGTGCAATTCACCTGATTTAGCAATAAGTTCACTTAATGTATTACTCAAGTCAGATAATTTTTTGTTGGTGACCTGTTGCTCTTGTTCTTTTTGCAGCACTTCCGTAGCAATAGCTTTCTTTTTTTCTTCTAAATTAGAAATTTCATTTAACAGTGCAGTTTTATCCCCTTGCAGGCTTTTTGTAGCACTGTCCATCTCTTGTCGTATTTTATCAAGCGTTGCCTTTTCAGTGCTTACTTCTGCATTTAAATTTCTAATAGTTCCACGAATCTTATCCGCTTCACCTAGAAGTTCACGAATGATCTTGCCTTTCTCTTCGCTTTCTTTGATCAGTTCTGCACTTTTAGAATCAAAACTACTGATTTCGTCTTTTAAAGCTTGTAACTTTCCTGCATAAGACTCTAACTCTTTATCTTTTTCATTAAGTTCGTCCTGCAAAGACTGCTTTTCATTCTTTAAAGACGCTACATCTTCTTCTAAAGTGGTCTTTTGTAAATTTAAAGTTTTAATCTCATTACTTAATTCACTATGGTCCGCACTTATAGCTGAATGTGAAGCCACATGAGGATTCTCATTCGAGCGGCTAGGGTGTGAGGACATAGCTCCGTAATCTGGTGCTGAACTGACAGCATGAGATGCCACCTCGTTCTGATCCTCATCAGAAGATAAGGCCACATTTAAATCTGAATCCTCAGACTTTAAAAAATTCTCGCTCACTTTACTTCGATCAATACCAGGAGGTCCTGATTGTGTTCTTGGAGGCTGAGACTTAAAGGAAGGCTCCTTAGCCTCTGAATCGAAAGATTCATCAGACTGCGAAAAGGACGCGGCACCAGAGGATTCCCCACGCAGTTTTTTCTTTTCTTCTTCAATTCTTTTTAATAACATTTCTGCATCAGACAAAGCATCATTCGAAGATATCCCAGAAGATACTGGCTCAGATGAATCTTTACTGATCTGTTCGTTATACTGCTTGATCTTTTGTTCTCGTTTACCAAGATCAGGCGCAGAAGAATCTGAAGCACTCTTGTCTTCATTGGCAACCAGCCTCAGTATAACATCTTCTTTTGCACCAAAAACCAAGCGATCCGTACTTTCATAAGCTTTAGCATAACCTGGTTTTAATTTTTCTCCGTTTAGATAGGTACCATTAGTGGAGTTTAGGTCTTCAACTAATATGATACCATCGCGGTACATGATTTTAATATGGTTTCTACTTACATTTTGAGAATCAATCTGAACGTCACTTTTTGCAGAGCGACCGATTATAAAATCAGTCGAAGAGCAGATTTTAACCTGCTCTTTTCCCTCTATTTTAAAGTATACTTCGACGTTCTTCAGTTTAAACATTTTTTACTCTATATTGCTCTCTTATGAAGCTTTTTTCCTTTTCTTTCCAAGAATCAATTCTTCGTTTAATGCTTGCTCTGCAAGAACTTCATCTGGGTTTCTGTTCTCGTCAAACTCTGTTAAGTCATCTGGAACATCATTGTTTGCACTTAGGTGCCATAATGTATCCAACGCACTTTCCATTCTTTCAACAGCAGACACAAAAAGTTTTTCTGGTGACAAACTTGTATTGAATAGGTTGAGAGTCACTGACAACGAAATACCCATTAAAGATGTACTCATCGCAAAAGCAATTTGAATCAAGAAGTTGTCCATTACAGCTTTAGTTGCATCTGGATCAGCAATGTCCATAGCACCTAGTTCTGGTAGTGCTTGCATAATACCTAAGAATGTACCAAATACCCCAAGTACGATGAAGATACCTGGTAATGTGTTGATCACATCGTTTAAAGTATTGATCGAAAAGATTCCAAAAACTTTGCTAAAGCAAGGGTTCTTTGAAAATGCCTTTTGAGTGATCGTACCTAATCTAGGATGGTTCGCCTCGTTATATCTAACATGCTTTAAGTGTTTAAGCATATCGTCTACAAGAAAAGCAGCACCTTGTTTAATCATAAATACTCTATCACCAACAGTCATCACGAAGTCAGGCTTTCTTCTTTTCATAATGAATCTGACCTTAAACAACTCATAATAAGTCTTTTCTAATAGTCGTTTAGTAATAACGTAGAATGAAAGAGAGGTCTTTGTTGATCTTTCATCTAAAAAGTTTTCAATTCTTTTTTCAAACTCTTTAGCCATCCACTCTTCACGTTTAACAGTATAGTAGATGATAAATCTTACTACTATTGCTGAAATAAACGCGAACATCATCACTGGTATTAGCCAGTGGGAGGCAAAAGCCACCAAGGCATCTACAAATCCATGCACTACTTTTTGCGTTTCCATTCCTAAACTCCTTTAAGGTTCCATATTAAATTTAATCATTACACGTTGCGATTTTTTACAGTCGTATTTTGCGCAATATTCTGCGTTAGTCATACTGCTGATCTCTCTGGCGTTTTCGCCTTCCGCCAAGAAACTTCGTCCAGTCACCTTCACCATTGGTAATATATCTTTTTGGTGTTTGTATTGGATCTTTGATGTATCAAATACATAGTCAAAGATGGCTCTTGCTCTGTAATAACTTAAATCCATGTTATAGTTTACAGCATCTCTGTTTGAAGCTTCTAAACTTACAGGGTTGACGTACTTACCTTTATACGTAGGTGATGCAAAACCCACGATTTCAATAGATTTAACCTTTTCCGCCACTTTTGGGTCTTGCAATAGACTCTTAGAATAAGCTGGCATGAATTTCTTAATTACATCTTCCATACCTGGCTTTAACTCGGCTTTGCCAGATTCAAAGTACTCTCGACCAAACGAGATCACCACATCACCTGTGTTTTCATCTACATCTGCCGTTAAACCTGATTTTGCTAAGTTTTCTTTGATAGCTTGAATGGCTTTTTTCTTTGCGTCAGCCATCTCTTTAAGTTTACTCACGTCTTTAGTAAGTTGTTGTTTTTCACCTTCTAAAGCTTGTGCTTTTTCTTCTAGTTCATTTTTAGCTAATAAAGTCTCATCTAAGTTACTTTGAACTTCTTGGGCTTTAGCTTGAAGATTTTTAATTTGTCCAGACAAAGCTCTTTCTTTAGCAGCAGCTTCTTTTTGAAACTCTGCCATTCTTTGTGCTCTTTGTTGAGCCGTAAGTTTTTGTTTGGCCAATTCACTCTCAAATTTTTGCTTTTCAGATTCAATTTGTTTTTGATGTTGAGTTTGTAAATTTGAAATCTGTTTTGTAAATTTACTTTTCTCTTCCACTAAGTTCGCAATTTGTGACCCTTGCTGTTGCAGTTCTTGGCGAGCTTGATCTAGCTCTTTATTAGACTCCTGTAGAACTTGTGTAACCTCTTGCAACTCACTTTTTGTCTTTTCGTTAATGGCTTGCAGTTGGCTGACCTTAGCTTGGCTTTCTTCTTTAAGCTCTTGGATCTGCTCGTTCATTTTATCTTTACTGATTCTATTAGCCTTATACGCATTTTGAAGTTGAGCAATTTTGATATCTAACTTTTTATTAGTATCTGCAATTTCTTTTTCACCCTTTTTAATTGCGCTTTCTTTTTCTTTGACTGTTTTGTTTAAGTCTTCAATTTGTGCCACGTTGTCTTTGATGACTTCGTTCTTTTTAACAATGGTTCTGTCACGTCGCTTAATTCGAGCTTGTGAAATCATATTGTTGTTAATAATGTTACGAACCATCTGTTGGTATTGATTTAAAGCTTCTTCTTTTTGTTCATTTTCTTCAGCAAGTTTACGTAGGTTTTCTTTTTCCTGCCCAGCTTCTTCTTTTAAGAGCACCAACTTATCCATAAGTTGTTCGTACATCTTTTGCTCATCATCAGAGGCACCGTGATGTAGATAATCTTCTTTTAAAGTATTATAAACTTTGATCTGTTGCTGCAAATCATCTCTTTGCTGTGCAATAGCCTGGTATTCCATATGGGACTGAATGTTTGACGTACCACTTCTTATGCTCGAAACAACATAGAGTAACAAGAAGATCAGAGACATCACAGAGAACAAGTCAGAATAACTTGCCCAGAAGTCACCTTGATCTTGCTTTTTGATTTTATCGTAATCAAAAGCCATATTTCACCCTTTCCTTACGCATTCTACTAAGGGTTTTATCGGCTAAAACTTTTTTTGGAACACTGGACCTGGGTCCTGTATTGGTTTTTTTTGCGACGTCTATCTATCTATTAGGACTGGATTTTTTGATAGGTCACGAGTGATGTTCTTCTGATGCGCCTCAATCGTTCCTCCGCCAATTTCCAGCAATTTGGCGTCTCTCCACAGCCTTTCGACTGTATACTCTCCAACGTAACCGTAGCCTCCAAGTACCTGAATGGCTCGATCTGAGACATTTTTTCCCATGGTGGAAGCAAAGAGTTTAACCCCGTCAGAGTCCACTCTCTCTCCACTGCCGCTTGGGCCCAGCTTTTGAGCGGTTTGATAAACATAAGCACGCGCGGCTTTAAACTCCGCATAGCTATCGCCAATGTACTTTTGAATCTGCCCAAAACGGTTCAAAGGCAACTTAAAGGCTTCTCTTTCTGAAGCATACTTGACCATAATCTCTAAACTTCTTCTGGCAATTCCTAGACTCATGGCTGCCAAAGTCAGACGTTCAATCTCTAGATTTCGCATCATGTGTTTCATCGAATCGCCTTCTTCACCAATCAACCACGACTTTGGGACTTGGCAGTCTTCAAAAACTAACTCAGCGGTGTTAGAGGCGCGCATTCCTAATTTATCTTTGATCTTTTGGCCTACACTAAACCCTTTATGCTCTTTTAATACCATAAAGGTGGAAAGATTCTGACTGGAACCCGTTTTGGCGTAAACTAAAACTCCATCACAGGCAGTCCCCTCATCGTCAATGCAACCATTAGTGATCCACATCTTTCTGCCATTCAGGATATAATCATTCCCTTTTAACACAGCTGTGGAAGACATTCCTAAAACATCTGTACCCGCATCAGGTTCTGACATGCCCATGGCTCCAACAAATTCACCAGAGCACATTTTAGGAAGTAGCTGCTGTTTTTGCTCTTCATTCGCATTCACATAAAAGTTATTTACACAAAGCATAGCATGAGCCAAGTACGCCAAACAAAATCCTGGGTCTACAGCCGCTAACTCTTCATGAGCAATCACGGCAGCTGTGGCATCCATTCCCGCACCCCCGTACTCTTCGGATACCGTGATTCCTAAAAGCCCTAACTCTCCTAAGTTTCTAAAAAGCTCAACGTTAAATTTCTCTTCGCGATCATACTGGGCAGCCTGTGGCTCAACCGCACTTTTAGCAAAGTCTCGCACCATTTCTCTTAACATCGAATGCTCTTGAGTGGGGTTAAATATATCTGCGCTCATACTCACCTGCCTGCCTGGGTATTTTGAAATTCAAAATAATAAATGTAATTCAAACAAAATATAATCTTTATCATGGATTAGGCAAACCCTTTAGACTGAGTTTGGGGGTTTTGGGCCTAAAAAACCCCTTAAGTCTTAAGATTTTCCCTACAAAAAGTGACTTTTAAGCCATAACCCGCTATGGTCCCCTCCATGTCAGATTTTATTTATTTAGATTATAATGCGTCTACACCGCTTGCAGAAGAGGTTTTACAGGCCATGATGCCTTATTTTACTCAACATTACGGCAACCCCAGCTCGATGAGCCACTCTTATTCTTGGGCCGCAGCTGGTGGAATGACTATGGCTCGCAAACAGGTGGCCCACCTGCTTCATTGCGATCCCTCTGAAATCATCTTCACCAGTGGCGCTACAGAGTCCATCAACCTTGCTTTGCGAGGGGTTTTAGAGCAGCAGCCTGAGATTCAAACATGGACCACCGAAGTCGAACACGCGGCAACTTTTCAAACCCTTAAATCCGCCGAATCCAAAGGCTACAAAATCTTTTGGTTGAAAAACGAAAAAAACGGCCTTGTGCCCATGGACACCCTACGCGCTGAACTGGAACGCGCTCCTAAAGAAACCCCCAAATTGGTCTCTTTTATTCTAGCACAAAATGAATTTGGCAGTCTTTATGATCTTAAAACTTTAAGCGACATTTGTAAGGAGCATAAGGCTCTTCTGCATGTGGACGCCACCCAAGCTGTTTTAACCCAGCCCCTTGATGTTTCAAAAACCCCTGTGGATCTCTTGTCTTTTTCTGCCCACAAGATCTATGGTCCTAAAGGCACTGGAGCTCTTTACATCAATAAAGCCACGTTAGGCCGCAGTCTTGCGCCTCAAAGTTTTGGTGGAGGACAAGAGTTTGGACTTCGTTCTGGCACTCCCAACGTTGCAGGTATTGTGGGAATGGGCGCCGCGTGTGCCCTTGTAGAAGCACGCCAAACCAAAGACCAAGAACATTTTAAAAACCTTTATCATTTTTTCTCTACAAAAATGGACCAATCAGGAGTGAAGTTTTTTCTTAATGGCGATGCCCAAAGTCGTATCTTTAATACCATTAGCATCACTTTTCCTGAACACAATAGCGACACACCACTGACTTTGGCACTAGCCCCATTTTGTCTGACTCAAGGATCAGCCTGTGGAGCTGGGTCCACAGGACCCAATCGCGTGCTGTCTGCACTAGGACTTAATGAAAGAGAAACGCAAAATACTCTACGTATAGGCCTAGGACGCCACACCAGTGTTTCAGAATTAGAAAAACTTGTGGAAAAACTCCAACAAGTGATATAATAAAGTTCACATTTACGAGGAGAACCATGATTCAAGTCAGTGACACTGCTGCAAAAAAAATTCTAGCTTTACGAAGTGAAGAAAGCCGTGGCGAGCACGAATTCTTACGCATCCGCGTAAAAAAAGGCGGCTGTTCAGGGTTTTCTTATAAGTTAGATTTTGACAGTGAACTTTCTGAAAATGACAAAGAATATGAAATCAATGGGATCAAAGTAACCATAGACAAAGAAAGTTTACTTTATTTGATTGGTATGGTTTTAGATTACGAAGGTGGTTTAAATGGCCAAGGCTTTGTCTTTTCTAATCCCAACGCCACTAAGACCTGCGGCTGCGGTTCTTCGTTTGCAGTTTAGCTCTGCTGCTTTTCATTGATTTATCTTAGATATCTTTTTCAATGCTTAAATCTCGATACACTCTTGCCACCCAGAACTGCTAGAAATTCCCTTGAAGTCGGTTTCATACATAAAGAGTGGGCGCACCTATTGGTGTTAAGTTCTAGAAACTTTGTCCATGGCAATATGGACTAGGGCTTCACCTTGGGTGACTAAGGGCAGTCTATTGATTCCTACAATAAGTCCTGTATATTCTGATAAGATTCTTCCCATTTCAATCCCATTGATATCGTAGATGCGGCACAAGAGTTGGCCCTTTTTCACTCGATCGCCAAGTTGAACATTAAAAATCGTAGTGCCACTAGCAGATGATCTCACCCAAGCGCTTTTAGCAAAAATATGGGCTCTTTCAGGAAGAAGCTTAATCAGTCCTTTGGGTAGAATTCCAATGGTGGTCATGGCTCTAAGACACCCATTAAGGCCCGCTTGTGTGATCTCTTCGTCAAATCTTAAGGCTTCGCCACCTTCAAAAACCACAATCTTGACCTTTTTCTTTGAAGCCACTTCACGTAATGATCCATCGCGCTCTTCAGAATTCAAAACCACTTTGACCCCAAAACTTTTGGCGAAGATTTTAGTTTGGTCGTCTCTGATTTTGGCGCGGATTTGCGGCAAGTTATAACGATGAATAGAGCCCGTATGCAAATCAATACCATGAGTGCATTTGCTAACGATCTCTTTTAAAAAAGTATGTGCAATTCTTGAGGCCAGACTTCCTTCATGCGAGCCAGGAAACGATCTGTTCAAATCGCGACGATCAGGCAAATATCTAGACTTATAATTGTAACCAAAAATATTTACGACAGGAATGATGATCAAAGTTCCTCGAACTTCATTCATCGCCTCATGCTCTAAGAGTTTTCTAATGATTTCTATGCCATTGATCTCATCGCCATGAATGCCTGCACAGATGAACATGCAAGGGCCGTCTTTTTCACCACGAATGACATGTACAGGAATTTCTAAGTCTGTCGCATCATACAGCTTGGCTGCTTTTAAATGAATAAGCCGCCTTTCGCCTGGAAGAATTACGTGACCCGAAATTTTAAGTTTTTTCACTTAGCCCTGTCCCCTCACTTTGTTGGTCTTTTTCTTTTCGACAGCATTCTCGATAAACTCAATGATCCGTCCAGCGATATCTTTCCCTGAAGCGGCTTCAATGCCCTCAAGCCCAGGAGATGAGTTCACTTCCAAGACTAAAGGCCCACGATTGGAACGAATGATATCTACACCTGAAATGTTTAGACCCATCGCCTTGGAGGCTTGAACTGCTAAAGCCCTCTCTTCTGGAGTGATTTTGATCGCTGAAGCTTTGCCCCCACGATGTAAGTTGGAGCGAAACTCACCCTCTGGAGCTTCCCTTTTCATCGAAGCCACCACTTTATCACCAATGACAAAACAACGAATGTCTGTGCCACGCGACTCTTTAATAAACTCTTGCACCAAAAAATTACATTTAATTCCGCGCAAAAGATCAATCACACTTTCTGCGGCCTTCTTGTGTTCGGCTAGCACCACACCTTTTCCTTGAGTCCCTTCTAAAATCTTAATAATACAAGGGGTGCCTCCCACTAAATTCAAAAGATCACCCGTCATTTTTGTGGAATCCGCAAAACCCGTGATCGGCAGTCCAATCCCCTTACGAGCCATAATTTGTAAACTTCTAAGTTTATCCCTTGAACGTGCAATGGCTACAGACTCATTCACCGCAAAAACTTTTCCCATTTCAAACTGTCTTAAAACAGCCGTACCATAAAAAGTAACTGAAGCCCCAATCCTTGGAATGATGGCATTAAAATAATCTAAAGTCTTTTCTTTATAATGCACGGTGGGCTTATGTGAAGTGATGTTCATATAACATTTGGTGGGATCAATCACCTCCACCTGATGACCGCGCTGCTTTGCCGCTTCCACGAGTCTTTGAGTCGAATAAAGAGTAGGGACTTGTGATAAAATTCCAATATACATTTGGCAACCACCTATATTTTTTTGTTTTAAATTTTATGAACCTTGTAAAAAAGATTTTGTAGGAACAATTAAAAAGTTTTTGAGTGCTTGACGTCCCAATAACATTCTAAACCCCATCAAGTCTCGATTGACCAAAGTCAGTTCAATCTCAAATTCCTTATCTGCGATTTTTACTCTAGTCTTAATCACGGGTCGAACAGAAACCTGCCCATTAGAACTTTTTACAAGCCGAAATTCTACAACTTTGGCGCGAGCCTTAATGACGGGTCTTTGTTTTCTTTGAGTGGGGTGGATCAAAAACTCCACATATTCATAACGACCTTTTCTATAAAACACCATATTGCTCACATGCAGTGCCGACGTGCGTGCCCCCGTATCAATCTTAACCTTGATGCGTTTCACTTTAAGGTCAGGTAGAAGCGCCCATTCACGCCATCCTAGAACAGTTTTTTTCATGTCTGCTTTTGTGACTTTCATAGAAGAACCCTGTCCTAACCTGACCTATTCACCGTTTTTTTGTTGTGAAGATTTGTTCTTTTTGTGGTTCCGATAACGTCTGTTGGATCGTTTGCGTCCATCTGCCTGCGCCCCCGCCCCATCGTTCGGTTTGCCATGCTGTTTATTGCCACCACTATTGTCATGACCAGAGTTTGATTTACTCTGGTACTGTTTATTACCGTTATGATGGCGCTGCGAACCTTCTTGACGTTGCCTGTGTCCGTCATGCTGCTGGGATTGATTATTATTGCCAGATCGTCGCTGCCCTTCGTAACCTTTCTGACCTTCATAGCCCTTGGACTGACGTTGTTGCTGACTAGAACCACTTGGGGTTGCCGCACTTGGGTTGTCACTTGGAGTTTGAAGGGAAATGTCTTCGTCTTCAGGCTCAACACTCCGTGCATCTTCAGGCAGACTCACCTCACCCTCTTCTTCTAGGATATTCCCCATACGAGCATGAGAGTCTTCTTTTTCTTTTACGTATCTGCCTTGGGGGTTTTTGGTGGACTTACTGGACTTTTCGATTTGCTCTGTTAAATCCACAACCACATCTCCAAAACATCTTAACTGACAGGACAAACGTCTCTGATCAATATAGTAGGCCGTGCCTATCAGCTCTAACTCGGGTTGTAGAGGAGGAACCACATTGGTCTCTCCTTCTTTGATGTGCACGCGGCATTCAGCACATGAAGGGATACCCTTACACACGGACTGAATATGAATGCCGTGATCTTGCGCCACTTTCAGTACCGATTCGTTAGGTTTGATCTCAACCTCTATATTTTGTGGTACAAATTTTACCTTCATAACTCTTCCAAACTTTCAATTGTAAGCGTTGACCTGATTCAAGGCTTTCCTTGATGAGGTCTTACTTTAAAACATTACTTTCCTTTGGCCTTCACAAACTTTTTCTTTCCCACTTTGATCAAATGTTCCACGCTGGGCTTTAAGACGACCTTCAGTTGAAAATCTGTAATCTTTGCTCCATCCATCTCTACAGCCGAACTTTGAATCATCCTGCGCCCTTCACTGCTAGAAGACACTACTCCTAATGAGTGTAGGAGCTTACAAATCCATATCTCTTCATTTGCAGGAAGCTCGATAACAGGAATGTCATCGGGAATTCCACCATCTTTAAAGATGCGTTGAAACTCTTGAAGGGCATTGTCAGCCGCAGCCTTACCATGAAATCTTTCCACCAAAAATAAAGCCAATTGATCTTTAAAAACTTTGGGGTGCAAAGATCCCTCTGCAATGTGCTTTTGCTTTTCTTCTAATTCTTTCGGTTTGATATCCGTGAGTAAGGCCCAATACTTAAACATCAACTCATCACTAATACTCATGATCTTTCCAAACATGTCTTTAGGAGAATCTTCCACACCAATATAGTTATCTAAACTCTTAGACATTTTGTTCACACCATCAGTACCTTCTAAAATAGGTACTGTGATAATACATTGAGGTGTTTGACCATAAGACTTTTGTAAATCCCTTCCCACAAGCAGGTTGAACTTTTGATCGGTTCCCCCCAGCTCCACATCTGAACGCAGAGCCACCGAGTCGTACCCTTGCACTAAAGGATATAAAAATTCATGCACACTGATGGGTTGGCCACCCTTGTAACGCTTTTCAAAATCGTCACGCTCTAACATTCTGGCCACAGTGTACTGGCTAGCAAGTTTAATAAAGTCTTGAGCTTCTAATTTTCCTACCCAATCATTATTAAAAGCGACTTCAGTTTTGGCTTCATCTAAAATTTTATACACTTGTGTGGCATAAGTTTTTGAGTTCTCCACCACTTCTTCTCGTGTCAAAGGCGGGCGGGTTTGATTTTTACCTGTAGGATCTCCGATCATCGCTGTGAAATCTCCGATCAGAAAGATCACTTGATGGCCAAAATCTTGAAACTGCTTCATCTTATTCATCAAGACTGTGTGGCCCAAATGTAAATCGGGACGAGACGGATCAAAACCTGCTTTGATTCTTAAAGGTCTTTTTTCTTTATAAGAGGACTCTAATTTTTGTAATAGCTCAGCCTCAGAAACCAAATCCACAGTGCCCTGTTTGTATATTTCCAACTGTTCTTTGGGTGTTGCCATATCCTTAGTTGCCATATTTCACCTAATCTATCTTTTTGTCTTTATCTTGCGTGTTCGATGGCTCTGGTTTCTCTTAGGACTGTCACTTTGATCTGCCCAGGGAAACTCATCTCTTTTTCAATCTTCTTGGCAATGTCTCTAGAGAGCATTAAAGACTGTTCATCGGTCACCTTAGAACTGTCAACAAGCACACGAATCTCTCGCCCTGCTTGCATTGCAAACGTTCTTGTCACTCCATCAAAGCTATTAGCAATAGACTCTAAGTCTTCTAAACGTTTAATGTAAGCGTCTTGAGTGGCTTTACGTGCTCCAGGTCTGGCTCCAGAAATCGCATCGGCTGCGGTCACAATGAAGGCCAAAGCGGTTGTCGGCTTTTCATCTTCATGGTGTGAGCGAATGGCATGGCAGATATTTTCTTTCTCGCCGTACTTTTTAGCAAAGTCGGCACCAATCACCGCATGACTTCCTTCCACGCTATGATCTAGAGCTTTACCTATGTCATGCAACAGACCCGCTCGGCGTGCAGCCATCACATCTTCATTCATCTGCTGGGCAATTAAACCCGCAATAAAACCCACTTCAATACTATGGGAGTAGTTGTTTTGTGTGTATGAAGTTCTGTATTTTAAGCTTCCCACCAAATCTAAAACTTTGGGATGCATGCCTGTAATGCCCAATTCATCACAAGCCTTTTCTCCATCCTCACGAATGGATTTAAATAACTGTTTCTTGGTTTTATTCACTGTCTCTTCAATACTTGAAGGATGAATTCTTCCATCTTGGAAAAGACTTTCCAATGTACGTCTGGCAACCTCTCTTCTAACGGGGTCAAAACCAGAGATCACAACGGAATCTGGAACTTCATCTAAGATCAGATCCACACCACAAAGGGCTTCAAAGGCACGAATGTTACGTCCTTCTTTACCAATCACTTTACCTTTCATATCTTCGCTAGGAAGTGCCAATACACTTGTGGTGTTTTGAGCGGAGTACTCGCCCGCATATCTTGCAATGGCAATGCTGATGATCTGCTTGGCTTTTCTTTCGGCTTTGTCACGAGTGTCGTCCTCTAAACGGACCAGATCTTTTGAAAACTCAAGCTTAGCTTCGTTTTCCATCATCTCCATCAGTTCTCTTTTGGCTTGATCTTTAGAGTATGACGCCACTTGAGTGAGCTTATCTGTCACTTCGGCGATCTTCTGCTCAAGTCGTTCTTGAGCACCTTGCAGTTTGCTTTCTGCGACTTTGACCACTTCTTCACGACCTTTTAAGGCGCGCTCTTTGTCTTCAAAATTTTGCGTTAAACGATTTCTTTCCTTATCCAAATCTTTCTGTTTATTTTTGAAGCTGTTTTCTAGATTTGTGATCTTTTCTTTTTCTCTTTTGATCTCTGTTTCCACATTTCTGCGGGCTCTTTTTTCAAACTCTTTGGCTCTGTTTTTTGAATCCTTTTCGATTCTTGCGGCCTCAGACATGGCTTTTTGTGTGATGCGACTGGCCTCTAGTTCGGCGTTTCTTTTTAACTTTTGATCAAAAAAACTTTTTACAACTAGGGTCAGGACAATCCCCACACTTAAACCTGAAATCGCAGCAAGTACTATAATTCCTATACTCATCTTCTACCTCATCATTCTGCTTTGAATATAAATTCATCAGTTATTATATAATCCATCTCCACATCCCAGCTGTCTTTAGGAAGTGGACCTAATACAAATAATTTATGACTGCAAAGACCTACTTTTAAGCCTTTAAAGTCTTTTAAAAAACGATCGTAATATCCCTTACCTCGGCCTAATCGAAATCCTCGATTGTCAAAGGCAAGCCCAGGAACCACAACCCCCGCCATCGCCTCAGAAGAGACGGGTTTAGCTTTTGTAAGGTCTGGCTCTGGCATCCCAAACTTGGGATGGGGTTTAAAACTTTGTGTCTGGTAAAACTCTATAGCCGTATCACTGACCACTTTGGGAAAAGCCCATTGTAAATTTTGGGCAGGCAATATCTGCTCCCATGCAATCAAGGGTTCTGGACTTAAAGATTGGAAGCCTCCCCAAATGCTGTTTAAGGGAGCACAATGCTTTAAAAAGTCTTCCAGGTAACTTACCGACGCGAACGCAGAAGATACTGGGGCTTGCTGTTGCACCCACTGTCTCCACTCGGCCTTTGTGCCAAGGCTGGGATAATCTCTTCTGGTATTTTCAATGTTCATCGCTCATCTATCCGTTCATAAAAGAGGGCTTTTAGCCCAATTTTAAAAACCTAGAGAGGTACGCATGGCTTTTTTAAGTTCTAAGGCTTCTTTTTCAATATCTTGAATGTGCTCAAGAGATTGTTGTTTAATGTCATAAAGCTCACCCGCAAGATCTAGGCAAGCTAGAAGTAGCGCGTGTTTCATATTTGCATTGGATTGTTTTTTTAGAAGTTTAGCAACTTGTTGATCTACCAGAGCGGCCAATTTTTTGACCCTCTCTTCGGGTTGATCTGAACGCAAACGCAGCTCCATACCTGCAATCTTCACTTCGTAAATACGAGATACTTGTTGTTCTTTTGCGTCCACAATTTCACCAGACATACGTCTCAAAGTTTCTTAATTTAAATTTTAGTTTCACAATGAGTGTTAAAGCTCAAAAACCCTACACCCACCATCGCTTCATTCTTGAGCCTCAGCTTAAGATGTCAGCACATCTAGGGCATCGGCCACTCTTGATTATAACACAACTTTTGCCACGCGGCATTATTGGCCATATCTGTTTTATCTTAAGACATTTATCCCAAAAGAGCTATAGATGACTTTATATTTGATGCTTTTTTGACCTAAATCTGGGGACTGGACCCGCCGCCTTATGGAGATAAAGATGAAGATCAAGAAATAGGGGGTTAAATTAACGAGTCTACAAATTCTTTTTGATTAAAGGGTCTTAAATCCACGGCGGATTCGCCTATACCGACGTATCTCACAGGTAGACCTAATTCGTTGACCACACCTAGAGCTACCCCGCCTTTAGCGGTTCCATCCATCTTGGTGAGGATCACCCCTGTCACATTGAGTTTTTCATGAAAGTTTCTAGCTTGAAATAAAGCATTCTGGCCTGAGTTGGCATCCAGAACTAACCAAGTGTGATGAGGGGCTTCGGGAATGACTTTGGTGATCACTCTTTTGACCTTACTTAGTTCATCCATAAGATTGCTCTGGGTGTGCAAGCGGCCTGCGGTATCTATAATACACACATCAAAACCTTTGGCTTTTGCTTTGGCCACAGCATCAAAAGCCACAGCACTAGGGTCCTTTACCCCTTCAGGTGAAAAGATTTCAGCTTGAGCCCTCTCAGTCCACACCTTAAGTTGCGTTTCCGCTGCGGCTCTAAAAGTGTCACCCGCTGCAATCAATACCTTCTTACCATTTTCTACTAAATTCCCAGCAAGCTTACCGATCGTGGTTGTTTTGCCCGCACCATTTACACCCACAATCAATAAAACCAATGGGCCTTCTGTGGTTTGAGCCGTATTATCTGATAACTGTTCATAAACATCATTGGAAAAATTCTTTTCACCTAAGATCTCTGACATTTTAGATTTCAAAAAAGCTCTTAGTGATTCTTCTGTAAGTTCATTTTTAGAAAAATAGGATTGAGCCTCTTCCACCAAGAACGCCACAGTCTGAGGACCAAGGTCACCCATATAAAGAGCCTCTTCGATCTTTTCTAAAACATCTGCGATTTGTAAATTTTTAGAAGTGGAAAAACTGAGATGGCTCCAAAAACTTCTACGACTTCCCTCTAAGATGTCTTGCAGTGAAGCTTTGGAAGGGTCTGGGCGTTGTGCTGCACCTTTGGCAAGAGCCTCCGCCGCCTTATCCGTTTTGTCAGTATCTTGAACACGTCTTTCAATTACGGTGTCTGTAGTTTCAAGGGCCGCAGCTTCTTTTTTTGACTCTTGCCAGTCTTGATCGACCCTTTGCCCAAACATGGAGCGAAGTAAAAAGTAGATGCCCGTAAAAAATAAACCCACAATGGTGACAACGACCAGTAACACTATCAAATTGTGATCTTGTGTTCCCATACTAAACTCCAAGTCCTTTAGTCCAGTTCACCCACTATTTTAGGTGAAGATATTTACAGCCCCTTCAGAGCGCAGTTTACTGAAAAGAGCGACATGTTTATCCTAGATAGCAATACAGCAAGTCTCTTGGGGTGTAAAATGGCAAAGATTATTTTTGGTCTATTTTTAAGTCTTTTTTGGGGTTTACAGTCCCACGCGCGTCTACACGAAGTGGAACTTCACAGCACGGAAGCCGTGGTGCAATTTGGCGATGCCACATCAGTAAATATTGAAGGTAATTATCTCTTTGAGCTGAATAGTACTTGGCAACTGCTATTTGGCCTGAAATATGATCGAGCCAATTCAGACAACATCCGTGCAGGAATTTCATTAGGCGGTGTTTTTAACTTTGGCGCCGTTGACCATAACAATAAATTTTATCTTAAACCCCAGATCACTATTGCTCGCTATGATTATCTGTACACTGAGGATGATGGTTTTGGGACATTCACCATTGAAGACGCAAGCGACACCACAACTTTTGTGTCTTTAGTCTTCGGAAAACGTTTTCCAATTTTTACAGGTGGATCTTACACTATCAACTATACCCCTGCCATTGGGGTTTCTGTGCCCTTAAGTAACACTGACAAGTATGACACAGTTGTCAGTGTTTCAGTTGTAGGGTTAAGTCTTGTATTTTAGAATCCCTAGGCGTGAGCGACTCTTTCTGTGCCGCGCCCCTCAAGGTCTACAGATACCATTTTCGATACCCCTTTTTCTTGCATGGTCACACCATAAAGTTTGTCGTTCACAGCCATTGTGTTTTTGTTGTGTGTAACAATGATAATCTGACTGCGCTTAGCCATCTCTTTGACGAGATCATTAAATCTAAATACGTTGGCATCATCAAGAGGCGCATCCACCTCATCCAGTAAACAGAACGGTGATGGTTTAACCAAGAAGATAGAAAAGATCAGTGACACTGCCGTTAAAGCCTTTTCCCCCCCAGACAGCAAAGAGACATTCTGCATCTTTTTACCAGGAGGTTTAGAGATGATATCAATTCCAGGTTCTTGATCTTCTTCTGTGCCTTCAATTAAAATCAGACGTGCTTCCCCACCTCCGAACAGAACTGGGAATACTTTCATAAATCTTTCATTCACCGCTTCATATGTTTCTTTGAATCTTCTGGAACAAATACGGTTAATACGTTCAATCACCTTCTTGAGCTGATCCTTAGCTTTCAATAGATCGTCCTGCTGTTCGCTAAGAAACTTGTATCTTGTAGACACATCTTCATAGTCTGTGATCGCCGATAAGTTCACCTCTCCGATTCGGCCAAGCTTGGATCTTAAGTCCTTCACTTCTGCTTCAATAGGTGTGAACTCGTCCATAGAAAATTTATCTGCATAATTTGTATAAGCCACCATGATATCTTCGGCGTACTTTTCTTGAGCCTGTTCTTGAATGTAGGACATTTGGGTTTCTACTTTTTCTTTTTGTAGCTGAGCTTCTGTCACTCTGGATTTCAACTGTCCCTTTTCAATGGTCATAGCTGAAACCACTTCACCTGATTCGCGGGCTTTTTCTGCCAGCTCTTCGTATTCATTTTTCAGTGCAGAAATTTTTTCTTCAATCTGTTGCACTTCTGTGATGGACCTTTCCAATTCAATCTTTTGCTTTTCCACCACGAGTTCATTTTCTGACATCACTTGCATAGACTGCTCTGACTTTAAGTTCATGCTTTCAATCTCGCGGGTCACTTCATCTAGGGCTGAACTTGTTTTTTCTAAATTCACTTTAATAGATTCAAGCTGCTCTTTGCTGGAAGCATAAGTCACCTTAGAGTCTGTAGCTTTTTGTCTTAAGTTTTCAATACCAGATTGTGTGGTTCTTAACTCTTCATCTAACTGATCCACTTCTTCTTTAAGCTCTTGGATTTGGGTCAGTTCTTGGCTTTCTTTTTCTATAAGTGCTTCTAGGCTTTGCGCTAAAGACTGCCAGCGAGTGTCTACCGTTTGCAACTGAGCTTCGTATTTACTTAGAGCGTTTTCACTGTTCTTAAGTTCGTACTCAGCTTGTTCCAAATCTTTCTTCAACCCCGCAATCGTAATCTCTTTTTGGTTGTTTTCTTCTCGGGTCTGTTCGATGTCTTTTTCTATTGTGGAAATACGTTCTACAATGGCGTCTAAATTCTTTTGTGCGGCTTTAAGCTTTTCCGTCATCACTTCTTTTTTATCCGTCAGATCTTTGATCTCACGTTTGCGACGAATTAAAGAAGTTCCCCCATCAGCTTGCATGCCACCCGTTACAAACCCTAAGGAGTCATAAACCATACCCGTTTCGGTCACACATAAGGCTTCAGGAATCTCTTTAAAAATAGCCTGAGCCTGTACGGCGTCCGTCACTAAAAATAGACGAGACAGAAAGCCTTTTAATAAAGACTCATAAGCTCCGTCTACTGTGACAAGACTAAAGAAATGAGGCGCACCTGTTGCGCTGGTTTTGATGTCTTCGCTTTGTAATAAAAATCCCACACGGCCTTGGTTTTCTTTTTCGATCGTAGCAAAGATCTCTTCGGCTTTGCGGATATCCAAGTTAGGGCTGACAAGAGTTTGAAATTTAACACCCACTACAGCAGAAAATGCGGCCTCATATTGAGGGGGCACATCCACCACATCGGCAATGGTTTTAAGACCAAGATTTGCGTTTTGAGTGAGTGCGGCTTTGACCCCATCATCAAAACCTTCCATATTTTTTTGTAAGTTCTCAAGCCCCATAAGTAAACTTGAAACTTGGGTCAGCTCTTCTTTTGTGGATTCATAGACGCTAGACGCTTCCTGCTTTTGCTGGTTTTGAATTTCAAGGTTGCTTCTCAAAGTGTCTAAGTCCTTAGACATATCTAACTGTAATTGCTTTTCGCTTTCTAATTTTTTGAAAAACTCATTTCTGCGCGTTTCAAATTCTTTTTTCTGAGTCAGAACTTCATCGTAAGCCACTTGGGATTGGGCTTTTTCCTCGCGAATCTCTTGTTCCTTCTCTTGCAAGGCTTCTTTTTTAGCACCAATAGCCACTTGATTTTGCTCAAGGCTGATCAATGCGCGACGCTTTTCAGTCAAGGCCTGGTCACAGGTTTGAACTTTTGCAAAAGCCTCATCAAATAAGCTTTGGCTCTGTTCAAAGAATGTCTCAGCTTCATCATAAGCTTCTTGGGCCTTGATAAATTTGTCTTCAATATTGGCCTTCTCTTCAGTCAAAGCTTCAAAACGAGCTTCATATTGAGTTACAAAAGACCCTGTCATCTCTGTACTGCGACGAGCCTGTTCAATTTCAAATTGCGTTTCACGAATGGATTTCTCTAACTCAATCACTTTTTGATTTAAGTCTTTAAACTTAAACTGCATGTCTTCGATGACAGTTTGTTTCTCTACTACCAATTCTTTGTGCTGTAAAAACTCAGCTTCAGCTTGTGCAAAGCTAGCTTCAAACCCTGCTTCACGATCTTCAGCCTGCTCTAAGGTAGCCAGAAGTTCTGATTGCTGAGTCAGTAATTTTCCAAACTGTGTGGAAAAGATCCACATCTCTTTGTCTGTAAGTTCATCTTTGATTTTTTTGTAGCGTTCCGCCTTTTGGGCTTGGCGCTCTAAAGACTCCATCTGCCTTTTTAGCTCAGTCACAATATCTGCCAAACGAATTAAATTCTGTTCTGTGGCTTTTAACTTTCTCTCTGATTCTTTTTTACGAACTTTAAACTTCGTAATACCCGCAGCCTCTTCAATCAAGGAGCGTCTTTCTGAAGGCTTAGAGGTGATGATCTTACCGATTTGGCCTTGCTCGATGATACTAAAGCCACGCGAACCCGCGCCTGTGTCCATAAAAATTTCTTGAATGTCTCTTAAGCGCGCAGGCTCTTTATTGATCAGATACTCGGATTCACCAGAACGATGCAAACGACGAGTCACCATCACTTCGCTGTGACTCAAATACTGAACAGGGAAAGGACCCCCATCGTTTTCTAAAGTTAAAGACACCTCAGCAAAACCTGTAGGAGCATAGTCTTGCGAACCCGCAAAGATCACGTCTTCCATTGAAGAACCACGAAGGTGCTTGGCTGACATCTCACCCATCACCCATACCAGAGCGTCCACAATGTTTGATTTTCCACAACCATTAGGGCCCACAATGCCAGTGATGCCTGTATCAAACTGAATGACAGTGCGATCCTTAAATGATTTAAACCCTACAAGTTCTAGCTTTTTGATTCTCAATGAAGTGCTCCTTTAGCTGCATTCTTCTCTTTGAGAGCGGCGTGAGCGGCTGCAAGTCTTGCAATCGGCACACGGTATGGTGAACAACTGACATAATCCAAGCCTACGCTTTGGAAAAATTCAATGCTCGAAGGATCTCCCCCATGCTCACCACAAATCCCCACCTTAAGTTGAGGCTTGGCCCTACGTCCTAATTCAACCCCAAGTGACACAAGTTTGCCAACACCTTTTATATCAATTGTGACAAATGGGTCCTTTTCCAATAGACCTTCAGAAACATAGGTGCCCAAAAACTTACCCGCATCATCACGAGATAAGCCTAAGGCTGTCTGCGTCAAATCGTTGGTTCCAAAGCTGAAAAAATCAGCATACTCCGCCACTTCGTCGGCCGTAACGGCAGCACGAGGAAGCTCGATCATGGTTCCCACTTTATATTTAAAGCTTTGCCCACTTTCTTTTTGCACATCTCTCACTGTCTTTTCCACAAGGGCTCTTAAGGCTTTCAGCTCCCCAAACACACCCACAAGTGGAATCATGATTTCGGGTTCGAAGCTTTCGCTGTTTTGAGCTTTGGAAAACTCGGCCGCGGCCATAGCAATGGCACGGGCTTGCATTTCATAAATTTCAGGGTAACTTATGGCCAATCTACATCCACGATGTCCCAACATAGGATTGGCCTCGACTAAGTTTTGAATTCTTTGTTTTAAACGCTTAGGGTTGACGTCCATCTTTTTAGCTAGGTCTTCGATGTCTTTGTCGGCATGAGGTAAAAACTCGTGCAGAGGTGGGTCCAGCAGACGAATCGTCACAGGCAAACCTACCATCTCATTAAAAATTTGTAAGAAGTCCTCTTTTTGAAAAGGCAGAAGCTTATCTAAAGCCGTGCGACGCTCTTCTGTACTTTCTGCCATGATCATTTCACGAATGGCATCAATTCTTTCTGGGCCAAAAAACATGTGCTCAGTACGGCAAAGCCCAATGCCTTCGGCACCAAAATCTCTGGCCATTTTGGCGTCTTTAGGAGTGTCAGCGTTCGTGCGCACACCCATGGTTCTGTATTTATCTGCAAGAGCCATCAGTTCAGAAAAGCTGCCATCTAGTTTCGGTTCGATTGTGGCCACTTCACCTAAGAACACCTCACCTGTAGAGCCATCTAAGGTGATCACATCACCTTTTTTGATCACATACCCTTTGACCTTCATCTCTTCAGATTTGTAATCCACGCTGATATTTTCACAACCAGACACACAGCACTTGCCCATACCACGAGCCACCACAGCGGCGTGAGATGTCATTCCTCCACGAGTGGTTAAAATTCCTTGCGCAGCCACCATACCTTCAATGTCTTCTGGTGAGGTTTCTATTCTTACAAGAATGGTTTTAATTCCGTTCTCTCTCCACTCTTTGGCTTCTTCACTGGTGAAGACCACTTTACCACAAGCTCCACCTGGGCTTGCGGGTAAGCCTTTGGCTAATAAAGTCTTTTCGGCTTTAGGGTCTAATGTGGGATGCAGCAGTTGATCTAAGCTGCTGGGTTGAATTCTAAGGATGGCTTCTTCTTCGTTGATCAAACCCTCTTTAAGCATGTCTAGCGCAATGTTCAAAGCCGCTTTAGTGGTGCGCTTCCCATTACGAGTTTGCAGCATCCATAAGTTTCCACGTTCAATAGTGAATTCCAAATCCTGCATGTCGCGATAATGCTTTTCCAAAGTGTTATAAATCTCAACCAAACGCACGTAGGACTCAGGCATCACCTCTTCTAAAGAAGAACCAGGCTCGCCCCCACCACGTTTGTTGATGGCCTGAGGTGTGCGAATTCCCGCCACCACGTCTTCGCCTTGGGCATTCACTAAAAATTCTCCGAAGAACACTTTTTCTCCAGTGGAAGGATCGCGAGTAAAAGCCACACCTGTAGCACAGTCTTCGCCCATATTTCCAAACACCATGGATTGAATGTTCACAGCCGTTCCCCACTCCGCAGGGATACCGTTAAGTTCACGGTATGTGATGGCACGAGAGTTGTTCCAGCTTTTAAACACAGCCGTGATGGCTCCCCAGAGTTGTTCCCATGGATCTGTAGGGAAAGCCTGATTGGTGAAGTCCTCGACCTGTTCTTTAAATTTTTGCACTAACCAATCTAAATCTTTTTCTGTGAGTTCTGTATCTAGTTCATAATTTTTTTCAGCTTTATAATCCTCTAAGATCACTTCTAGCAAAGAGGCATTCATGCCCATCACAACGTTAGAATACATTTGAATAAAACGTCTGTAAGAGTCTTTGGCAAAACGAGGATTTGAGGACTGTTCCGCAAGACCTTTTACAGTTTCATCATTAAGTCCCAAGTTTAAAATGGTGTCCATCATTCCTGGCATAGAGGCTCTAGCACCCGAACGCACACTCACAAGCAGAGGATTCTTAGGGTCACCAAAGGTCTTACCTAGAATTTTGCCCACTCTGTCCATCGTCTCTACGACTTGGTTTTTCACTTCTTCAGGAAGCTTTTGACCGTTTTCATAGAAGACTTTGCAAAGCTCTGTGGAAAGGGTGAAACCAGGAGGAACAGGAATTCCCATCGAGCACATTTCAGCAAGGTTGGCCCCTTTGCCCCCCAAAATATCCTTCATCTTAGCATTGCCATCTGTTTCTTTTTCAGAAAAAAAGAACAAATACTTTTTATTTTCCATAGTTTTTCCCTCTGGATTACCCTGTGTCGAGGTGGTCTGCATTTTAAAATCCCTCGAAGTTATTGATCTTATCTTTTACAAAACTGTTTAATGAATCAATAGAAACGCGTTTTTGAGTCATAAGGTCTCTGTGGCGCACGGTCACCTGTGCGTCGTCCAAAGACTCAAAATCCACAGTGATACACATGGGTGTACCGATCTCGTCCTGGCGACGATAACGTTTACCAATGCTTCCCGCATCGTCATACTGCACAGAAAACTCTTGCGAAAGTTGCGAGCACACTTTAGTGCTCAGTTCTGTTAAGCCTTCTTTTTTGGACAAAGGTAAAATGGCCACCTGCACGGGTGCTATCTTAGGGCTAAAGCCCATCACAATCCGCACATCGTTGGTTTCCTTATTGACCACCTCTTCTCTGTAAGCATCACACAGCACGGCCAAAGCCAAACGGTCCGCACCCACGGCGGTCTCAATGACATAAGGTAAATATTTTTCTTTCGCAGCTTCATCAAAGTACATGAGGTTTTTGGAACTGAACTCTTGGTGCTGACGTAAATCGTAATCGGACCTGTTGTGCACACCTTCAAGCTCTTCCCAACCAAATGGGAATTTATAGTACACATCCATCGCCGCTTTCGCATAATGAGCCAGCTCATCTGGACCGTGAGGGTGCCAGTCTAAGTTTTCAGCCTTTAAACCCAGGTCCGTATAAAACTTACGACGCTCTTCTTTCCAATACTCAAACCACTGCTCGTCCGTACCTGGTTTTACAAAAAACTGCATCTCCATCTGTTCAAATTCACGCATACGGAAAGTGAAGTTTCCTGGAGTGATCTCGTTACGAAAGGACTTTCCGATTTGAGCAATACCAAACGGAACTTTTTTGCGCATAGATTCGCGCACATTATCAAAATTCACGAAAATCCCTTGCGCAGTTTCAGGGCGAAGATAAATTGTAGACCCTTCGGTTTCTACCGCTCCCATAGTGGTTTTAAACATCAAGTTGAAATTTCTGGTTTCCGTGATCTCTGAAGACCCACAGCTAGGGCACGTCACTTGGCCCTTATCATTGACAGGAGCTTTGTCTTCGCGAAAGCGGGTCTTACATTTTTTGCAATCTACAAGCGGGTCAGTGAATTCATCAATGTGTCCTGACGCTTTCCATACTCTGGGGTGCATAAGGATGGCGGCATCCAAACCCACCACATCAAGACGCTTGGTCATGTTCTGCCACCATGCCTCTTTGATGTTACGCTTAAGCTGTACACCCAAGGGCCCGTAGTCCCAGCATGAGTTTAAGCCCCCATAAATTTCACTGCTTTGAAATACGAATCCGCGACGCTTGGATAAAGAAACTAATGTGGACAGTTGCTCAAGTGGCTTGCTTTCAAAGGACATAATTTAAACCCTCAATTTTGCGTATGTTTTGGTAATTTAGATCGCGTAATCTTAGTCATAGCTAAGGGTTCAAATTCAGTCAATTAAAGCAGTCTCAATGGCACTTAAAGCCGACTCAATTTTTTGCTTTTCACGAAGACTTGCCGCCCGTGCAATAAGAGCTGCCGCCTGGCTACGCACCTGCTCACGACTGACCCCAGGTAGTAGCCCTAAAACCGCATAGGCATCTAGGGTCTGGCCATTCCATTGGATCGTGGGATTCACCCACTGTGCCTCTTCAAAAACCTCAATGGGAGGGTCATCTTGCAAGTTTTCTGCTGCAACCCAGCGCGCCCCATCAATCTGAGTGGCATCACTCGCAGGTCGTCTCGTCTCTTTCATACGCAATTTCGAGGGCTGTTTAGGTTTGGTGGGTCTAAAGATGAGAAGCAGCACGAGGCTCACGGCTCCCATCATATAAAGTAAGATTTTTGTATCATTCATACTTGATTCTTAGCGGATTTGGAATAGAAGGGGTAGGTATGACAATCGCCAATAATCCTTATGAATTGCAAAGACCTATCGCTGGAGTCAAACACGTTATTGCCGTAGGTTCAGGCAAAGGCGGAGTAGGAAAAAGCACAGCCAGTGCCCACATCGCCATTGCTTTAAAAAACCTAGGCTTAAAAGTAGGCGTTCTAGATGCCGATATTTATGGCCCTAGTATGCCTCGCATCTTTGGGTGCTTGAATCAAAAACCTGGAATTTCTGAAGACACAGACAAGATATTACCCTTAGAAAAATATGGCCTCAAAATCATGAGCATGGGTTTTCTAGTAGATGAAGACCAAGCTGTGGTCTGGCGTGGCCCTATGCTTTTTAAAGCCATGAGCCAGTTCTTCCGCGATGTGGAGTGGGGTGATTTGGATGTCTTAGTTGTAGATCTTCCCCCAGGAACAGGTGATGTGGCTCTGACTTTGGCACAACAAGTGACAGTTTCAGGAGCGTTTGTGGTGTCCACGCCTCAAAATCTGTCTTTGACCGACGCTCGCAAAGCCTTTGATATGTTTGCGCAAATCAAAATCCCTGTGATGGGTTTTATTGAAAATATGGCAGGTTTTAAAATTCCTGGTACCGATGATGTGATTGATCTGTTCCCTAAAGGACAATCTGAGAGCTTCCTTAATGCCGATGTGGAAAAATTTAAAATCCAGTTCCAACCTCAGTTGGCTGTGGCTTGCGAAACAGGCGTGCCCTTAAATCAACTTGATCCTAATTCAGAATCCACACAGGCTTTTCAAAATATCGCTGAATACTTAAAAACAAAATTAAGTTTATAAATACTAAGATTTTTATTTATTTAAATTAAAAAGCACCCATGCTGCCCAAGCGAGTCGCCTGGACACGAGTAGAGATGCAGATCACTTCCAGCCCCTTGGTAAAATCACGCAGAACAAGGTCGATATTATTACCGAGCACCTCAATGTACTCTGGACTGAATTTTAACATGATACCGATGATCTCTAAGGTAAAAATATCTGAGGGCAGACTCATAAGCAACGGATGCTCCGCAGAGTAAGGCTCATACAGCTCAAAAGCAATAGCAGCAAAAGGGTATCTGGATTCAAAAGCACGAACAGCATCGATGTACTTTTGCTGTTCTGCCTCAGTGCGAATCTGTTGCGCAGGAATCAATTGCAATTGTTTTTTGATCAAGCTCATCTCTTCAAAGTTTTTTTGAGACAGATCAAACTCCAACACCTCTGCTGAAATAGGATTATATCTTAAAGCAATAGAACGATCTTGGAGTTGCACATTGTGCTCTTCGTTTTCTGCACGCACCCACATCACATAATCTCGCAGCAGAGTGGCCACACCCAATTCATAATAATCGAGCACAGGGGCCATTTCTCTTTGCAAGATTAAAGGGGCATGCTCAGGTAAGGGCAAATCCCAGTCCTTGCCAAGCTTCTGGCACGTTTCACGAGCTGCGTTCCAAGTTTTAACATGACCTTGTTTAGATAAATTAAAAGAACCTTGAGCTTGAACAGACACCCCTGCGCACATCAATATAAAAACAGCAGCACTGCGCATGGATTTCAAAAACATCAGGTCCCCTTCAAAAAAGAAGCTTAATTTTCCTTCTTTTTGCGAAAGGACTTCATAGCAGCTTGTTTTTACGAACTCAATGAAAAATCAGTGGAATCTCTATTTTTCAATATCGACAATGGTTTTTGCCTGCATATCACACACAAAAGCCACAGATCACTCTGTGGCTTTTCTTTTTTGTTCACACGCAATCTTCAAATTTAAAAATGTAATCGCTGTAATTATGATCTCTTATGGAATCAGAATGCTTGTACCCGCTTTAACACGAGTCCGAACGGTCATATTGTTGGCCTGTGCGAGTTTAGCCAAACCCACGCCGTACTTTTGAGCAATACCATAAAGCGTCTCGCCTCTACGAATACGATGGTATCTTTGCCCGTCTGAAGATCTTTTAGCTTGCGCATAAGTATTGGATGTCATTCCCTTACCTGGAATTTTGATCACCATTCCAGGACGAATGATCGACCTGTTACTTAAATTGTTATGACGCTGTAAAGCGGCCACTGTGGTGCCATATCGTCTAGCAATTCGATACAAGCTGTCACCACGTCTAACTCTGTGAGTTTCTGCACTCTCTTGTTGTGCTACATATCTATGTTTGCTCACACTGCTTTGAGCGGCTGCAATGGCCTTCTCTTTCATCCCTTGCGGTACCTTAAACTCTGTCGAACTTCCTCGGTAAATAGGAATAAAATCCGTGTTAAATGAAGGGTTCAGCTCTTTTAGCGCAGAGACACTGACACCTAAATTACTCGCCATCATCCTCATGCTAATGCCTTGTTTAAGATCAATAGTTTCGTAAGCTAAACCTGGCATAGGGACAATATGATCAAACCCATACTTGGCAGGCTCTTGGCATATTCTAACTGCTGCAATAAATTTAGGAACATAATTTGAAGTTTCTGTTGGTAACTGTTTCGTTAAAGCTAAGCTCCAAAAGTCTCTGTTGTAGTTACGCATGATAGATCTCATCACACGATTTTCACCTGCGTTGTAAGAGGCAAGTGCCAGTGGCCAAGAACCAAACACATTGTATAATGCTTTGAAGTACTGAGCCGCAGCTTCCGTGGCACGACTTGGATTTTTACGTTCATCCACCATAGAGTTGATCACAAGGCCATAACCTCGGCCAGTAGAACTGATAAATTGCCAGTAGCCCACAGCACTCGCATGCGAACGCGCATGGGTGCTAAATCCAGATTCAATCAACGCCACATAAATCAATTCTCTAGGAAGACCTTGATCCACCAAAATGTCGGTCATGTAAGTTTCATAACGACCTAAGCGAGATAAATATCTTTCCATGTGTGGACGACCACGTCCTTGAAAGTAAGCCACCCACTTTTGCACCAAAGCTTCACCTTCTGGCGGAACTGTTAATAAATCATGAGTGCCGATAACGGGTTTTGGTAGAGCCTCTACCTCTTCTGCTTCTTTTTCAGTGATGTCTAAACCATCCACTTTCATTTCAGCCGCAATCAGACTCTCATTAGGAGTCGCCACAGCGTTGTTTTTATAAGACGCAGGTGTGTTGTATTTGGGAGCAGGCGTAGCTGCTTTTTTTCCTCTGAACTCTGGAGCATGAACACAAGAAACACTGCCTGTCATCAAAACCATACCTAAGGCCAATAGTACCAAATCATTTCGCATCCCAAACCTCCAAAGTTTAAAGAATACTCTAATACACTCTCGGAAACAACAATCGAAAGCTAAAAGAGCCTTCATCTATTGTAACGCAGCTTTGGGGATTTGCTGCAAACTACTGCATTTTCACAAAAAAAACCGTCTTTTATCCTGTCACTGAGCTTCTTCTTGCACAGCTTCACAATTCCAAAGTCGGTAACAGGTCTTCAGTGGCTTGTAGTCTTCGAAGAGTTTGTAAAGAATATAATTTCTTAAGAGAGCTTTCACATAAAAACGAGTTTCACTCCATGGTAACTCTTCAACCCATAAGTCTTGTTCTTTCCAATCCTCATTCTGCTTATGGAGTTGCGCTTGTGTGATGAGGTCTCGTCCTGACGACCAAGTTCTTATGCGACCAGGGCCCGCATTGTAAGCCGCAAAAGCTAGAGGCAAATGTCCTTGATAGGAATTACTTAAACGACGCATGTAATGACTCCCTAATTTGATGTTCAAATCAGGTTTAAATAAAATTTTTGGAAAATTAGGAAGCCGCACTTTAAGAAAACGCGCCATCTCTCTTGCTGTAGGGGCCAAAAGTTGCATTAGTCCTCGTGCTCTGGATGGGCTTACTGCTGTGGGCTGAAATGCACTCTCTTGTCTAATCACTGCTAAAACTAAAAGAGGATCAAGGTCACTGGCTCCATGCACTTTAATCATATCCACTAGGTCTGTGGGGTACGCAATTCTCACAACATCAGGATGAATCAAGCTATGATCCAAAGTCCACACATTGTTCATAATTTTAATCGCTTGCAAAGGATAACCCGTATTCTGAAAGTGCTTAGCCAAGAGCACCTGCCCAGGTAAAGTCATCACCGCTAAAGAGCGATCCATAAATGTCATAAATTCTGAAGTGAACTTTTCTTCTACTATAAATAAAATTTGCTTAAGTATTCTAAGGTCTGATTGATTGTGCAAACTCATTTGCACTGTGAAGTTTTCTTTTTTCTGCAAGAATGGGAGCAACTGGGTCATTCCCTCTTCGTGGGCAACAAGCACGCCATAAAAAGTCAAAGGATAGGCTTTCACCAACTGTTCAGCTACAGGCTTGTATTCTTTTTTAAGTTCATGTTTAAGAATACGGTGTTTAAAGTATAAAGCCTGCAAACGGAAATCCGAATTTGAAGCGGCAAGAATATCCAACAAAGGTAGAGCCTTTTCAAAACTTCCATTGCGAATCAGATTTAACACCGACCAATATACAATCTCAGTATTGAGTATGGCATCTAGGCCAGCAAGGTTTAAATCCCCTTGTGCTGGAATTTTTACTTTTTTAGCTTTAGCAATCACACCTAAAGAGTCGATCAGTTTTGCAGCTCTCCCATAATCACCTTTGTATAAAAGAGCACGCAAAGCCTTTTTATGATGAGCCTCTGTTTTATTTTTCACTTGCTCGTATGCTTGATACACATCCTCATGCAAACCTCGGTTAGCCAAGATCCAAGCAAAGGTTTCAAAATGGATGTCCATATTGTTAAATTCATCAATAATGGCCTTGCGCACATCTTCTTTGCCATGGGCGTAGGACCAAGCTATCGCACGTGACGCAGGAACAAGATTCTTGGTATCCACAAAAGTCGACTGCTTATACAGAGGCACAATCTGGCTGTATTTTTTAGTATCATACAGCCTTTTAATCTTTTTATAATTTTCTGCGGACTCTTTTAAAAGTTTAATTTTTAAATCAATCACTTCGTCTGAAAAGTGCTGATTGATCTTCTCTAAAATTCCGATGTCTTGTAAGTCAGGTTCAAACTCCTTAAGCACTTGCTTGGCCGAGTCCTGATCATTTTTTTTCATATAAAATTCAAATAACTTTAAAACAACACTTTTACTTTTGGTGTTCCAACTTCTTCGAGCCAAAGCCTCTGTCTTCATATCATCTAGGCCTAACTCGTCAGACTTTTGAAATAAAGTCTCTCTCACATTGAGCAAAGCATCGTAAATTAAATTTTTCTCTGGCTCTAAAAAGTCTTTGTGTTGTGCTAGAGTTTCAAAATCAATGGTGTATTCCAACCAAGACTGGTGCAAGGCTCTGTTTTTGTCGGTGACAGCTAAACGTCCCAAACACTTAGCACCGAAATAAAAAATAAAGGGATAGGCACTTTGGTTTTCAATGGCTGCAATATTGGCAATGGCCTCTTCTGCGCACACTTGCAGAGAGCGTTCCCCATACAGTCTAGATAAACGCTTAGCTTTACTAAAGTGCTCGTCGGTCTTTAGCAACAGATCGAAACCATCTTTAAAGCTATTCAGATCAAGGCTTTCATAGGAGGCCACACCACGATAGACCACGCTGGCCTTCACTTCGGTTTGGCCAGCAAAAATCAAAAAAGAAAGCAAACCCAAGGTCCACTTAGGACGTCTCAACCTCATCCCTTAATGATCTTTCAAAAAGCCTCTGTAATGCAAGGCACTTTTCTTTAACTTGGTCTTTTTCATTGCCTTTTACGACTAAACTCGCGGGGGCAAAACTATATCGCTGCAAATCATGATTCAAATCCGCCAGCACAGCCTCTATTTCGCGACGAAGACTGGGCGGAAGGGCAGTCATGATGTCCTCAAGTCTCTGGCTACGAGAGATTCGACGAGAGCGCGAGTTGACAAAAAAGTACACAATATTCACAGCCTCTACTGAAGCCTCTCGCCAATGCCCGTCATCCACTAACTTAAACAGGTGCTCAAATCTGGTCTGGAGGTCTTTTTCAAAATTATAAACGATTCTTCCCGCAAAATGCTGATAAGCCAGAAACATCATGACAAGCAGCATTCCAAAAGAATACAAAACAACAAATGGCCAAGTGGACGCCACTCTAAGGTTCTTCACATTGCGACCCACTTGCTCATAAAAAGTGGGTTGAAACTTTGACGAGCCCGCATCGGTTTTAAAGAACCCCTCACTCTCGTCTTCTGTATCACCTGCACCTTCTTCAACATTGAACGAAAAGGGACGAGTCTCTAGAGTGTAATACACCCCTTCTTCGGGATCAAAAAAACTACTGCTAAAGCTATTGATATAGTTGGCATTTAAATTTTTAGGTACCAACAGATACGAATACACTTTCTCTGTTCTATTAGGTGGTACAAAACGACTGCTTTCCGCCACATCATACACCTCAAAGTCAGGACCGAAATCCACTTGAGGTTCATTCATAAATTTAGACTGTCCTATGCCTGCCACTCTGTACTTGTATGTGAAGGGTTGCCCCACAGTGATATTGCTTCGATCCACAGAGCCTTGAAGCTGGAACTCCCCCACTAAGCCTGAAAAGTCATCAGGTTTAGGCTCAGGCAAAGGCTTAATATTTAAAATGGCCTCATCACTACTGCGAACAGCTTCTTTAGTGGGCGCACCGTTAAAAAATGAATTTAGACTCGCAAGCACACACTTCACTGTATAGGCATCAATTGTAGCTCTGTCTTTGACAATAGGAGTGACCGCGTAACTGGCCAACATATAACGAGTATAGTCTTTCCCATCTCGGGTCACGGGCTCGCCTCTTAGAGCTACGGCCAAAGAGATCTCCTCTTTCCAAAATCCCTCTAAGGCGGGGTATTTCAGAGAATCAATGTCAGTAATTCGACCATTAGCATACAGGTACCACTGCACGACAAACTGCTCTCCTTGATAGGGATTCATGTTGGACACTTCCACATCCACAAAGAAGTCCAACTCACTTGATTTTTGTCCCTTACCTAAAATGTCTAAGCGACGACCCAAGAAATTAGAAAATAAACTCTCCATAGAATCAAAGGGAGACGCCCCCTTATTTTTTTTGCCTTGTATCCCCACGCTCTTTTCAGCAATTTTAAATTGTAAACCTGGGGCTCTGACTCTTTTTCCATCCACAAGAATCATAAACGGTTCAATGTGCACATCACCTTTGCGTTGCGCATGATACGTAAGCACTTTCTGAGTGGTGTTGGTCACTAGCACTTGACCTTGAACAATAGTTGTCTGCAAAGAGGAGTTTTGTGACTCTCTTAAGTAAGCCATATTACGATGCTGAGGACGAGACTCCCTAGGGACTTCTACTTTTGTGCTTCCCATTTTATCTTTTTTAATTTTCACTACAATGGAAAACACATCATCCACACCCACAGCTGATTCTGCCAGCTCTGTTGTGATCTCTTGAGCCCACACCTGTGGCCCACACCATAAGAGAATCAAGGTCACAAAAATCAAATTTATGGTCTTACCAATTCTTTTCACTTTTTTGTCCTTTGCTCTTTTTGATCTCTATACCTTGCGACCTCACCTTTTTTTCATCGCCATCAATCTCTTTCATGATCTGTTCAATTTGCTTTTCTGATAAAGGTTTCTTTTGTTGAGACTCTTCCTGTAACTTCTTCTCGTCTTTTTCAGACTGGTCGATCTTGTCGGCTTGCTTATCGCCTTTCTCCTGTTCTTCATTTGCACTGGCTGAATCGGAGTCTTTTCCGCCTTTTTTCTTTTTCTTACTTTTGCCAGAATTAGATTGAAGCAACAGTTCCATATTCTGCTTTACTTTAATATCAGTGGGTCGATACACCAGAGCCTCTTGATACGCCGCTAAAGCTTCATCCACATCACCCATTTCACCTAACACATAGGCTTTTAAAAAAAGTGTGGCAAAACTGTATGACTCTTGTGAATAACTCGTTTCTGCGCCCTCGCCCTCCATAGACAGCACATAGTCCATCTGTTTAAGGGCTCGGCCCGCATTCTCTTCACATAAAGACACAAAGATCAGGTTGTACTGATAAGCCATGCTATCAGGATTCTGCTTTAAACCCTTTAAGAGCTTATCTCTTGCGGATTCACAGTTTTTATTTTCCAAATCTTTATTCACAGATCTCAACCGCAGATAATCACAAGATGTTAAGCTCATCAGCAGGATAAAAAGAGAAAATACAGAGACAGCTTTATTTTGCTTCTTAGTCATTCATATCCTCTATGTATTTCAGTGAACGAATAGGCTTTGATTTGCCTGTCGGAGTGAAAATTAAAGATAAGAAAAAACATAAAATCGAAACTAAAAGTGGATATTGAAAGTATTCATCTTGAACATCAAAACTTTGGGCTTCAAAGCCAGTGCTTTTAATTTTAGATAAATCCGACTGAAGTGCGCCGATCATTTTGCTTCCAAAGCCCATTGTATAAAAAGAGCCATGCCCTGCCTTAGCAATAGATCTTAAAAACTTAAAATCAGGCTTAGTGATCACGGGTTGATCTTTTCGGTCTGTCAGATATCCCACGACTTGATCAAAGCTATCTCGAATAGGAATGCGAGCCCCATCCCTTGTTCCTACACCAATAACAAAAGTTCTTACGCCTTCATGATATAAGGCCTTTGCTTCAGACAGGCTGTCACTGGAATGATCTTCCCCGTCTGTAATTAAAACCACTGCTTGATTTGATTTTTGCGTTCCTTTTTCTCCACCTCGCATCAGAAGTTCTTTGGCTTCAGTTAAGGCATCTTTAATATTAGTACCTTGCTCGCTAATGGTTTCAAAATCTAAGGAGTCTAAAAATAGAGCCAGCGCTCCCATGTCTTGGGTCAGAGGGGACACCACACCCACCTGTCCCGCGAACGCCACAAGCCCCATCTTGTTTCCCTGTAAGGCTTCAAACACTTTGTTCAGTTGTAATTTCGCCAACTTTAAACGACTGGGCTTTACATCTTCAGCCGCCATAGACATCGAAATGTCTAACACAAAGACAATCTCTATCCCTTCTCCTTTTTGAGACAATTTCTTTTTGCCCCACTGGGGTTGTATCAGACTGAAAATAGCCAAGATCACTCCAAGCACGAAAAAGAAAAACCTGGCAAAGCCAAACGAGAAGAAATTTATAGAACCAAAATAAAAATTTGAAATTCTTGGACTATAACTTCTTTTTAATACAAATCTAGAATATAGCGCTCTGAGAATATATATTCCAACTAAGAGCAGTAACACGAAAAACAACACAGCATAAATATGGGCACTGGCAAATCTAAACATTAAAAGATCCTCCATACCATGATTAAATAAATAAACTGTGAGGATAAAAGCAGAATCAGACCCCAAAGATTCCACGGCGAATACAGTTCAGCGATCATAGAGATTTTTTGAATTTCCACTTCTGTCTTTTCCAGTTTATTGATTTCAGAAAACACATCATTAAGACTGGTGGAGTCCACTACACGGTAAAACTTCCCACCTGTTTCTTTAGCAATCTGGTTTAAGAGCTTTTCATTCACAGCACTGTGCATGGGACGATAATACTTTTGCACCATGCCGTTAGGAAACTTACGCAGCACTGGCAGTTGCGCCAAACCGTCCTTACCAATCCCTACTGTATAAACTTTAATTCCCGCTTCCTTAGCAATCTCCATCGCCGTGATGGGGTCAATCGCACCAATATTATTTTCACCGTCAGTCAGTAAGATGACGATATTGGTCTGATCTTTATTTTTCTCTAAACGACCAATAGCATTGGCTAGGGCTACACCAATAGCTGTCCCTTTGCGAATACGTTCTGAAGTTTGCACCATCTGTAAACTTTCAAGCAATAAATCATAATCTAAAGTGAGTGGGACACGCGTATAGGACTGTCCAGAAAAGACCAATAACCCAATACGATCACTGATGCGCTTTTCAATGAACTCTTTGATCCTAAGTTTTGCGCTCTCCAGACGGTTAGTCGGCTGCATGTCTTCAATCAACATACTGTCAGAAATGTCCAACACCATCATGATGTTAATCCCTTCTGAAGTCTGATTTACAGTTTCATTGCGTTTCTGTGGCCGTGCAAAAGCAATGATTAAAAAAATCATACCTAGAGCAAATAAGGCTAAACTGAAAAAATGCAACAACTTATGCAGATTAAGAGGTCTCGACTCTTTGAAATAATTTAAGAAGTCTTGGTCTTTAATCAAAAACCTTTGTCTTTGGCCTTTTTTGAAATACAAAAAATAGGCACTCAACACAGCAAGTGCTAATGCTAACACCACAGAACCTAAGACATTCTGAAAACTGGATCCCCACTCAAGCATCTCTAGACTCCAGTTGGTTTTGTAAAGCGTCAGCAAAATCTCGGGTTAAAGCAATGGTCGTTGATAAGTCTCTAATAAGATCGCCCGAAGCATTCTGATTTTTTTGAGTCGATCTCATTAAGGCTTTGATCTCAATCTGTAGTTCTAAATACTTTTGTGAAATTTCAGCAGAAACTTTGCGCCTTCTAAAAAATTTGTATAAGACTCGATTTTTTTTGGCCGTCGATTGATAGTAAAATAAGGGCTCTTGAATCGTTAGACTTAAATATTCCATAAGACTCTTTTCAAGTTGTCTCACCCAAGTGTACACATAAGGATGGCCCTTAGAAATATCCTCAAGTTTTGACAGCTCAATATCCAAAGCTCGCAATCTCTTATTCAGTTCATTATAGGGAGACAACGATGTTTTAAACGAATGCAATTTAAGCAGAGCACGATCATATTGTTTATTACGATGAAACCAGAAGATCACTCCAAAAAAGGCCGCAGCTATTGCCACTCCAATCAAAACCTGTGCGTACAAAGGCACATGGGATAAGGCGGTTCCAGGCGGAGGGTTCATCTCGCTGTTAGCTTCAAGCACACTCCTCACTTGAAATTTAGGGCCCTTAACCTCTATCACCTGCTCACCCACCACAAGGGTGTAGTCCGAATAATTTTTGTTCCCTGTCTTCCATGAGGTGGCTTTAATAAAAATTTTATTTTCATTTTCAATCTTTTTATCCAAAACCACCAAGTCGTATTCGACTTGCTCATTATCAGGAAATACCAAGATTTCGCTCTGGGACTCAAGAGGCGTCATGCCTTCGCACACAATGACAAACGTCTGTCCCACCGTCAGAGGGGAACTTGAACTTATTGTCACATCACAGTTCCAGTCTTTTAGTGTCTTCATACGCGCTTAGCCCTAGTTTTAAAGTACTTCAAAATAGGTTTGTAAATGTCTGACTGAGAGCTAAGATGAATCACATCTAGCCCCGAAGCCCCTAGTATTTTATCTCTGGTCTGTCGTTTTTCTTTATAAAATTTGGTGAAAAGTGATTTCGCAGGAGCAAATCCACCATTCATAATTTCTGATTCTGTCTGATCAAAGTTCACAAATCTCATCGTTCCAAAATCTTGCAAACTGCTTTCGGTCTCTTCCGTGAGCACGCAGGCGATCACTTGATGCTTTTTGGTTAAAGATTGCAGGGCGATCTTGGCTTGTGCGATATTCAAAAAATCACTAAAAATAAATATAATTGATCTTTTCTTTTGGTATTTTAACAGCATCTCGCAGGATTCCACCAGACCTTGTGCTGTTCCTGACTCTGGTTCGGCGTTGATGATTTCACTGATCAATCTACGAATATGAACTTTGCCTTTTTTGGCAGGAATAAAATCTTTCATGACATTGGAGTATAAAATCAAACCCGAAAGATCGTTGCTCTTTTGTGCAGCCATAGCCAGTGCGGCGACCGAATACAAGGCCTGCTCCATTTTTAAATATTCTTTTGAACCCTGAAACATGGTGATATTGGTGTCCACCAGAAAATACGCATTGAGTTCTCGCTCTTCTTCGTACTGTTTCACGTAAGGCTTATTAGTTTTGGCAATCAAGGACCAACTGATGTTTCGCACATCATCACCAGGAACATATTCTCTGAAATCAGAAAAGGTCATCCCTTGGCCTTTCATAACAGCACGATAATTACCAAGCACCAGAGCATTGACCAATTTTTTGGTTTTATACTCTACGTGCCTGATCTTTCTAAGTACACGGTCCTCTTTATTCACGACACCTCTACCTTAGAAAGCAAGGTGGCAATGACTTCATCACTCACAATGCCTTCCGCTTCGGCTTCAAAACTTAAAATTAACCTATGTCGCAACACACTTGTGGCCACACTCTTGACGTCTTCTGCCGTGACATAACCTCGACCACTTAAAAAAGCTTTGGCCTTCGCAGCTCTGGCCATCCCAATGGTGGCTCTAGGTGATGAGCCCACTTGGATCAGATTGCTTAAGCTTCCCAAGCCATAACTTTTAGGATCACGAGTGGCTAGCACCACCTCTACAATGTATTTCGTTAATTTATCATCAATATAAATCTGATTCACATATTCTTTGCTACGCAAGAGCTGTTCGCGATCTAAAACTTTTTGCACTTCAATCGAGTGCCCCGAAGACATTCTTTGCAAGATTCCTAATTCTTCGTCTTTGGTTGGATAACCCACAATAATTTTAAACAGAAAACGATCCATTTGTGCTTCAGGAAGCGGATATGTTCCTTCTTGCTCAATAGGGTTCTGTGTGGCCATCACTAAAAAAGGCTCTTCAAGTCGATAAGTTGTGTCGCCAATGGAAACCTGTTTTTCTGCCATACACTCTAAAAGAGCACTTTGCACTTTAGCTGGGGCTCTGTTGATCTCGTCAGCTAAAACAATATGACAAAACACAGGTCCCTTTTTAGGCGAAAACTCTCCTGTCTTAGGATTAAAGATCATCGTTCCAATCAAATCCGATGGGAGTAAGTCTGGTGTAAATTGAATTCGGTTAAAACTTAAATCTACAATTCGCGCCAAAGTGGAAATCGTTAAACTCTTGGCAAGTCCTGGAAGCCCTTCGATCAAAATATGTCCGCCCGTGAGCAGTCCAATCATGACAGCCTCAATCATATTCGTTTGACCAACGATCACTTTTTGAAACTCTTCCTGCACTCCTCGAAAGGCCTGAGCTTCTTTTTCTACCGCTGCATTTAGAACTGAAACATCCATTTCCTTACTCTCCTTAAAATAACTATACTCGAACCAAAAACCATTCTATATTTTATATAACCATTTGATCAATGAACGATGTCTTGCGATTATGGTTTTTTATGAGGAGTCATCATGAATGCAAACAAGCATTATGAGTTCAGCTTAAAACTTTTTGTAACACTAGCTATAGCTGCGGCCGCCTTCGTCATGAGCTGGTCTAGTTTTATTTTTGCGCTCTTTGCTTTGACTGTCTTTTGGGGACTTTACTCCAGAAATTCCACACGGTGGTTACTTAGAACCCTAGACCTTGGTCCTGAATCCGAAGAGAACGATCTACTTTCACTGACTCAGCAGGCGCAACACTTAGCTCAAAAATATGGCATATCCACACCTAAGATCTATCGCATTCAACATCCACTACCTGTAGTGCTTGGTCTGGGTTCTGCCCGATCTCCTATTCTCGTCGTAAGTGCCCACTTTTTTGATAAGCTCTCACCCAGTGAACGTCTGGCTCTGCTAGAGGTGGCTATTTATAAAATTGAGTGCAACTTCACACGCTATACGGAATTTATCACACTGTTCAATTTGGCTCTGATTGAAATTGGTTCCAAAATGGACTTTTTAATTGTTTTGATTACAGGCATAAAAAATAAAAAAAATCATAACCGCAGAAATTACATTCTCTTCTCAAGACTTTTTGCGATTTTAATCTATACCATAAATTCCATTTATGTCAGGACCTCTTTCTTTCTGAAAGTGGATGAAGCGGTCTATCACAATAACCCTTCGTTATTACTGGCTTTAAAAAAAACCGAACTCTACACACCTACAGAATTTAAAAGTATGGAACCCTTACTCAGTCCTTTTAACTTTTCTAATTTTGCCACACAGAGCAACCTAGAAAAGCGGTTCCAAAAGCAACCCAGTTTAAAGCAACGAGTAGAGTTTTTGCAAAAAGACAAAAACCTTATGATGGAAAGTTTGACCTTTTCCTGAGCAAGTTTTAAAAATAACTTTGCTAAGGAGGTTTCATGGACGCCAATTTTTCAACTCTTGTCATGTCTCTAGGCTCATCAACAATGATTGCCTTAGGTCAAATTCCCGATCCCAATACAGGTCACGCCAGTACAGACCTTAAGGTGGCTCAATTTAATATAGACCTTTTGCAAGTTTTAAAAGAAAAGACCTCGGGGAATCTCACTGAAGAGGAAAATAAATTTCTCACAGCTTTACTTTCTGATTTGCAGATGCAGTATTTAGATAAGAAAAAAAATGCAACTGCAAACAATTAAAAGCATTTAAAATTTCACATATACAATATTTAAATCGGAGGCCAATTATGACTTACAGATTCTTTAGTTTTATTGCTGTCATACTTTTTTCCGTGGCTTGTCATGCTCAGAAACAGTCTGAGGTTTTACAAGCCGAAAAGATTCAACTCCCCAAAGTAGAAGATGGTCAGCCCTTACCCTCAAATCTGTTCATTGAATTAGCTAAAAAGACCAACCCCAGTGTGGTGAACATCTATACCGAAACTCGCCCGAAGTTTAATCAAGGACAAGTTCCTGATTCCTTAAACTTTTTCTTTGAGCAATTTTTTGGTGCACCCAGAGGCTCTTTCCAAAATCCACAGATTCGACCCATGCAATCCTTAGGGACTGGCTTTGTGATTCGTAATGACGGTTTAATTTTAACCAATGCCCACGTTGTAGATAAAGCCGACACCATCAAAGTGAAGTTTCAAAACGATGAAACAGAACACATCGCCAAACTGATCGGCAGCGACGCTAAAACTGATGTGGCCCTTCTTAAAATTGATACTAAAAATAAATTGGCCGCTTTAAAACTTGGTGACAGCAGTCAATTGCAAGTGGGTGAATGGGTTGCGGCTTTTGGTAACCCCTATGGACACAGCAACACCATCACTAAAGGGATCGTGTCAGCATTAGAAAGAGACTCTGGAGGTCTTAATTTATTTCCCTTCATTCAAACTGATGCCAGCATTAACCCTGGAAACTCTGGTGGCCCCTTGGTCAATATGAAGGGTGAAGTTGTGGGAATGAACACCGCTATTGATGCCCGCGCACAAGGAATTGGGTTTTCTATTCCTATTAACAACGTCAAACAGCTCTTGTCTGAACTTGAAAAAACAGGAACCGTTCAACGCGGATTTTTAGGCATTGAAATGCACGGACTAGATGAGAGCATTGCCGCCTCTCTTAAGCTTCCCAATACAAAAGGTGCACTTGTGGCCAATGTGATGCCTGACTCTCCTGCAGAAAAAGCAGGTATAAAACCCTATGATGTCATCGTGGAGTTTAATGGACAAAAGATTGAATCTCCCAACGACATACAAAGAGCTGTGGCCTCTACACCCGTAGGACGCGCTTCTAAAGTGAAAGTGCTTCGTAATGGCAAATCCAACACATTAAGTGTCATCATCGGCAGTTCTGCAAAAAGTGTGGCTCAAAATGAACCCACACCCAATGCCCCTCAAAAGCAACAAAGTCTTGCCTTAAAAGATTTTGGTTTAAGCGTCAGTCTGCTCGACAATTCTCTTTTGAATCGTTTTGGGTTATCACCTAACACACAAGGCATTTTGGTCACAGGCGTTGATCCCTACTCGCCTGCATTCAAAGCTGATCTTAGGGCTGGGGATGTCATTCTGGAACTTAACCGCAGTAAAGTGACCACCGTGTCTGACTTTCAAAAGCGTTTGCAAGATAAAAACTTACTTCGCATTCAAAGAGACAGTCGCACTTTACTGACCTTAATGTCTAAATAAGTCTTTAAAATATTTTAAAGTTACAACTCTTAACTACTTGTTCTACACAGTAAGAGCATCAATGATGATGATGCTCTTTGTTGGGCTTTTGAGCGGTCTCTCTAGGTTGCATATTGAAATGCAGCAGAAGGTTTTGAGTACCATCACTAAAAGTGATCTTGACCTTTTCAGAGTCTTTGAATTTTTTAAGAGGATCAAAAAGCATAATATGGTTACCGCCTGGCTTTAACTCGAAGGTCTCATTGACCCCTAGCTTTAAAGACTCCACCTTTTGCATCTTCATCATTCCATTCTTTTCGAGGGTCTCATGCAGTTCAACAGCTTTAAACCCTTGGGCACTGACAATTTTTAGATTGAGTTCTTTATTCCCCACATTTTTAAGCGTACCGTAACCCGCAGTCACCCTCACACCATCTAAAGGTAAATACACAATCCCCTGCTCGACGGCCAACTTGGTCTGCCCGCGAACGTTGGCGTTGGCGTTGGCGTTGGCGTTGGCGTTGGCGTTGGCGTTGGCGTTGGCGTTGGCGTTGGCGTTGGCGTTGGCGTTGGCGTTGGCGTTGGCGTTGGCGTTGGCGACGGTCAGCATAGAGGTCACCCACAACATGCTGGCAAGAACAATCATACTTTTGGTGTTTATCGTTATCACTTTTTTTACTTTGATCATTATAATTTCGCCCTAATCATTTTAAAAACTTCATCTGCGTCTCTGGGGTTGGGAATAGTGCTCACCACCATGCCTTTGGAGTTTAAAAAATACAGTCTATCAGTATGTGAAATCGAATATCCTAAATAAGAACTTGGATCTTTCTCGAGTAAATAGCTGGAGTAAAATTGCGACACTGTTTTTTTAAGCTGCTCTTCACTTCCACTGAGTCCTACAAATTCAGAAAAAAACTGCTCGGCATAATTGGCCACCTCCGTGTCAGTGTCATTTTCATGATCTACACTGACAAAGACCAACTGAACTTTTTGAAGCTCTTTTTCACTCAGTTTTTGAAAGGCTTGCGCGGCCACGCTCAGACTCATAGGACAGACATCAGGACATTTTGCGTAGCCAATGTATAAAACATTAAGTTTCTTAGTGTGGTCTGAAAAACTCCAAGGCTGATCACGAAAAGAAAGTGTGAAGTCTCCGCCATAGCTGGGTTCGGTCTGCCCCCGCATCACTTCCATCATCACAAAAACCAATATGGCCGCCAAAAATGCCGAGACACCTAAGGCCTGCAGAATGTACTTGATTGAAATCTTTTGCGAAGAGGATGTGTTCATACTGTTAAAAGCTAAACCTTATTTCGCAGGGAATCTCAACTGAATGACAGGTAATGCAACACATTGTCATCCTCTTGTCAGTGGTGACCATGATGATGAGAGTCTCCGCCCCCATGACTGTGAGGGTTTCCATGTCCCGAAGGGGCTTCAGAGTCTTCCAGCACATCTAAGGCAAAAGTTTGAGTTTCAAAAGTTCCGTCTGCACCGATCAAAGTGAGGCGAACTTCCCAATCCCCACCCATAACAAAATAGATGTTAGACACTTCATACACTCCGATAAGAGCCTTTCCGTTTTCATCCACAAGATTTTGCACCAACGTAGGCGCAGACCCGTGGTTCATACTGGGCATCCACAGCACCACCTCAAAATCACCACTTGGACTCACTGACGAATGATCTAAAGCACTCTTCCATTCTACTCTTAGACGAGACTCCGCACCTACGACAGGTCCCAACTCCCACATCACATGGGCGTGCACGCCTGCCTGTGCAAAAGTCAGATGCACCATAGGAGCAGAAGAACTTGGCGCATGCACGTGTCCACTATGAGCCAAAACCTGACCTATAAAAACTCCCCAGACTACAGTCATTGCCAGAATTGCTCTTACACACACCTTTGAAATTTTCATTTCCACTCCTTTAAGCTCTTTTAACATAAACGTTTTGTGTGATTTAGCGTAATTTTTGCATTAGGACGAGTCTTTTTCATAGGCCGCAACATCATGTTGCACTTTCTATCCTTTAAACCCTATGTTACAGCTTGAACCACAGCTCACGAGGGAGTTTATGACTCGGTCTATTTTATTGTTCTTGTTTATCACATTCGGGCTATCTGGGTGCGCAGATCGTAAATATGAAGTCGTTCAAAACGATGGCTCTAGAGCTCACCAAGTTACAGCCCCAGGCTCAGATGAGGACAGTTACGATACAGAAAAATGCACTTTGAGATTTAAAAATTCCGATCTTTGTCTTCTTTGGACATGGGAGTCCCTCCCAACACCTCAAAACCCTGGGGTTCTTACTTTTAAAATCACTCGAGAAAATCTTTTAGATGGCACGCCCATTCCTGTGGACATTTCTACGCTGCCCGCAGTGGTCTTATGGATGCCCAGTATGAATCATGGCTCTACACCTACCCAAGTTGAACAGGTGGACACAGGAAGCTTCAGAGCTACTCACGTGTTTTTTATTATGCCTGGTGAATGGGACATCCGTTTTCAAATCAAAGAGGGAATGCAGGTTCAAGATGAAGCCGTTCTTACTCTTATCATTTAATGTAGCATTACATTTTTTTCTAAGCACTTCCGAGGCCTTTGCCGCCGCCTGCTGTGGAGGAGGCTTTGCTGCACCCTCTATCATTTCTGGTGATGAAAAGGCGCAATTTACAAGCTCTTACTCTTTTACTGATGTGGTCATCAACACTGTGGATGCCCGAGGAATTTGGCGCAAGTGGGACGAGAAGCAAAGCGTGATGGTGATGCAACTCGAAGGGGCGCACTTAGTTTCAGATCGCTGGCAAGTAGGAGCCGTTGTGCCCGTCATCCAACGCTCTTACATGGGACAGCAGTATTCGGGGCTGGGAGATGTGTCTGTTTCCTTAGGATACGAATATTTAACCGATTGGGACTATAACCCTCTCAAACCCAAAGGCATTGGTTTTTTACAACTCACCCTACCCACAGGAAAATCCCGCGCAGAATCAGAAGTGGGAGGACTAGACAGTCGTGGCAATGGGTTTTGGTCTATAGGAGCAGGAACCCTTTTGACTAAAACCTTAGGAGCCTTTGATGTCTTTGGACTTGCAAGTCTACGTCACTCTTTTGCTAAAGATACCACTAATTCCTATTTACAGGGCACCCTTCATCCAGGATGGGGAGGAAGTCTAGGCATAGGAGCAGGTTATAATCTTAAAGCTTTTAGGGTAGGCACTTCTCTGACATGGTTTTATGAAGACCCTATTGATATCGATGGTACAACTTCCTATATGGGTTCTGTAGAGCGATATGCGACAGCCATGTTTTCTGTAAGCTATTTAAGTTCTACACAGTGGGCCACAACTGTCAGTTACCTAGATCAAACACTATTTGGCTCACCCATCAATACTAGTCTTGGCAGAACAGTGTCTGTTCTGATACAAAAGAAATGGAATCGATAACCTTTAAGGGAGGGATGACCATGTTAAACGCATTTACACAAAAATTGAACTTACCTGTCGAAGAATTTACAACTCCAGATCCCATCACCGCAGATGAAAATGCCTCTGTAGATGCGCTGTTAGAGATCATGACCCAATACAATGTCAGACATATTCCTATCATGAAAGACGGTGTTGCCACAGGCATCATCAGCCAACGTGATCTTAAAGTGATTCAAGGTCTTAAGGATGAACATAAAAATCTGATCAAAGCCTCAGACATCATGGCCAAAAATCCTGTTACTGTCAGTTGTTCAGAAACTTTAGACGAAGTAGCCTTCACCATGTCACAAGAAAAAATTGGCAGCGTCCTAGTCAACGATGATAACGGACTGCTTGGCATCTTTACAGTCACTGATGCTTTAAATGCTTTGATTGAAGTGATCCGCTCTGCACGCTAAACTTCATTTTAGATTTTAAGCTTCCGCAGCATCTTTTTTTCACAAAAGCTTCAGAACAAGAGCGCGCGCGAGTCTAAGGTGATAACAAAGAACCCTTTCAAGCGTGACTTTAAAATAAAAAGAGAAGGTTTTACGACCTTCTCTTTTTTTAATTATTGATCTTTTTTCAGATCTTATTATCTGTAACCACAACCTGCACTTAACAGAGCATCAAAGAAGGCTCTACAGTTATTGATTCTTGGACGTTTATTACTTGGAGTGCTTGATGTTGGGTTTTGTGCTTTACCACGGCAATAGCTATTGTAGTTTTGCAAGTTCGTGGTCGTTGCAGACCCCTTACTTCTTGAGCACGAAAAATCAGGCCATAAAGCGTCTTGTGCAGGACGTGAAGGTGCGAAGATTCCACCTAAAAATCCACCAAGACCTCCGCCTCCACCATTGTTGGTGTTACCACCACCATTGCCGTAGTGCCCGCCGCCATTTCCATAATTCTGGCCATAACCATCATTTTGTCCATAACCGCCACCGTTATTATTGCCGTACTGACCGTAACCAGAACCACCGTACTCTAGATTTCGTTTTAAGTTTGTTAATAATAAATTCAACTCATCTTGATTTAGATCACCAATCCACTTTGTGCTTCTGGGAAAGGTTTCTGTAAATGTGTAAGTCAAAATATTTTGATACTTTGCAGACTTGACCTCTTCCAAAGCAGCTACAACAGGAGCATGATCTGCATCACGCACCTTAAGCGGAGTGGGAGAAAAAGAAGAGAGACCTAACATGTAGTCCACAGCGTCTTGCAGCACCTCTCCGTCAGAAGAGATCTTTGTCAAACAGTCAGAGTCCGCCACTGTGTGAAATCCACCATCAAAAAATCGAACAGGGTAAGGGTTTTTATTTTCACACTTTACAGTCTGTGGTGAATTAGGACGTGAACTGTAAATCACCTTTTTATAAGATTTTTGTCTGCTGTAAATGCTGTCAAAATCTTTAAATTTATCTAATACCATCTTGGCTTCAACAGGAATCGTATCTTTAGGACCACCGTTTAAGATCGCATCTAACATATAAAGATCGTGATCTTGTAAACGGATACACCCGTGAGACTCAAAACCTCTTCTTAAACCATCATCATCAATCTGATAGTGAAAGCCCACTTCTCTATAGCCTTCATAATAGTTTACAGAACCTGAACTGGACATTCTGCTCTTATCAATGATTCCAATAAATGGACGACCTTTGTAATAAGAAGGTTCTATACGCGCTTCTTGGTTAGGAGCACCTGTCCACACACTTCTTTTAACAAGAACTGAGTTTTCAAATTTAAAATCCGCAAAGTTACCACTACGTCCTGGCAATAACAGAGACATTGAGTTAATCAAACTTTCTTTACCCATCAATGAAGAACGAATATCTAAGGCTCCTGCAGTGATAGGAAAAACTTTTGTGATCCCATGATTATTATCGAATAAAATAGCCTTTTGTGAAGCCAACTCTACTCTCAATTCAAAGTCAGTTTCGCTCAGAGAAACTTCGTTATACACTTTTTTTACTGTGGTCTTAGCTATACTCTTAACACCACTGGCAGTAGGTACATTGACCTTGTTATGCCAGTTGGTCTCGATGTTGATCTTTCTAAAGTAATATCCACCCCTTTCTGAAGAGTGAATAAACAGCATCAAATCAATATCAAAAACTTTATCTTCACCTGTCACATCCCAAATGCGCTCATAGCTCACACCTAAAATGGCATCTCTTCTGCGATTGACTCGGGTATCTGTCACTTTAAAAGTGTTCTTGCCATCTGCATCCTTAGTCACATGCCCTAAAGGACCAATAGCACTGATCTGAGAACCTTTATCTGCATAAAAATCCACATTCGCACCTGCATATTTAGAAGCATCCGCCTCCATGTCCATAAGGATATGATTTGAAGTCCCTGGCATCGCTTTGTCGTGCTTAGCTACATCACGAAGATCATTATGCTTTAGATAATTGAATCTTTCGTTAAGAGCCTCTTGCACCAAAGAGTTGATTGTTGGTTCTGTAGCTTGGGCTTCTACATCTTCAACCGAATCATAAATGATCACAGAACCCTGTGCCCAAACAGTGGTTGATACCAAAAGACCTAGCAAAGTTTTTAAAGTAAGTTTTTTCATAGACTTAACCCCTTTTAGGCTTATTAAGGCAAATTAGATGCCAGCCTAAGAGGGAAATTGAGCCCCCTAACTGTCTAACCCCTTGACACCCACGTCGTAGATGGGCCCTCTTTGCTTGCTCGTTAGAATTTAGATTAGAGTTTTTGGTATATACGTTGGGTTTTGTAAACACTTTGTGGGCCAGAGATATATCTGCTGACTAGGCAAGCCACCAAAGCAAATGGGCCGATCTGGTAGCCAAAGATTTCCATGGCCATGATAGTGCAAGCTATAGGTGTGTTTGTCGCAGCACCAAAGACAGCAGCAAACCCTAGGGCTGCAAGGAAAGAAAACCCCAAAGGAATCATCACTGAAAGTGCGCTACCTAAAGTTGTGCCCACAAACACTAGAGGAATAAACTCCCCTCCTTTAAAACCTGTTCCTACAGTTAAAGATGTAAAAAGAGACTTGAATACAGGATCTTTAAACGACGTCACCTGCTCTAGTGAAGCTTGAATATGGGGAATTCCTAAACCCACATACTGATACGACCCTTCCCAATAAAAAAGCCCCACCAAAAGTAAGCCCCCCACAAGGGGCTTAAGTGGAGGATAAGAAATCAGACGCTGACCGAGCTTTTCTATAATATGGGTGGTGACAGTAAAAAAACGCGCAGCCATGCCAAAGGCAAGCCCCGCAACAGCCACCCAAAATACAACTTGTAAACTTAAATCAGGAACTTCTGGAATGGGATAATGTGTGTGAGGGGCATCCAATAAAATTGTAATTCCATATCCGACAAAAGAAGCGATCAAACACTGGTACAGAGCAAAAAATTTAAAACGTCCAATATAGATCATCTCCATACCAAAAATCACTCCAGCCCAAGGAGCACCAATGGCCGCCGCAAAACCTGCCCCCGCACCAGAGACCAAAAGAACTTTTCTTTCTTCTGCTTCAATTTTAAAAAAACGGGAAAGTTGGTCTGAAAGAGACGCTCCCATTTGCACCGATGTGCCCTCTCTCCCCGCAGAACCCCCAAACAGATGCGTGACTAAAGTACCAAGCAAAATAAAAGGCGCCATGTGAAAGGGGATGATTTTTTTAGGTGTGTGAATCTCATCAATGATAAGACTGTTTCCTCTCTCAACATCCTGACCAAATTTATAATAAACCCAACCTATACCCAATCCCGCTATAGGAAGTAACCAGATGATTGCGGAGTGGGCATTGCGAGTATCAGTCACCCATTCTAAGGAAATTAAAAAAATAGCGGCAGCCAAACCTGCAAAGATACCGCTAAGACCACTAAAAAAAGTCCATCGTAAATAAGAATTTAAAGTTTTGATCTTGTTCAAGGCACACTCCTACTCTTAGTATTTAGAACGGGCCAATTCATCAAGAATGGGACATTCTGGCCTATCGTTCCCATGGCATTTCTTAGCTAAATGTTTTAAGGTTTTCACCATGGAATCAAGTTCTGCAATGCGATCTTCTAATTCCTGCACGTGCGCTAAGGCCAAGTTCCTCACCTCAGAACTAGAACGAGATTTGTTTCTCCAGAGGCTCACAAGTTTTTTGATCTCTTTCATGGAAAATCCAAGCCTGCGTGCACTTTTCACAAAAATCAAAATGTTCACATCAGCCTCTGAGTAATTGCGATACCCAGATTCCGACCTGGTGGCTTTAGGAATAATGCCCACAGCCTCATAGTGTCTGATCAGTTTGGCATTGATTCCAGAAACTTTCGCGGCTTCACCTATATTCATACAATTCCCCGTATAGTCATAAGAACTACAGCTCTACTACGTTCTTCAACAGAAAATACAATAAAATTCATAACCTTACAATTATTTAGAATGTTGTCTTGACCTTCCAATTGTTGGAAGGTTTAGAATGATTCACATAATAACCAAGACGACTTGATGAACCCCTTAGAAGAGCACATTAAAATAAGACTTGGGACAAAAGGAGAATTTATGGATCATCACAATGATAAAGATCAAACAACAGGCTGCTGTGACACTCACAGCACCAAGCCCGCTTTACTTGTGACCGACCCAGTGTGTGGAATGCAAATAGACCCTAAGACCGCTAAGGGAGGAAGCAGTCACTTTGAAGGACAAGAATATTTTTTCTGCAACCCTAAATGTAAAACCAAATTTGATGCTGACCCTAAAGCCCAACTTAATAAAACACCTGTCGAGGTTTCTGAAGCCGACAAAGAAAAAATCTACACCTGTCCTATGCACCTTGAAATTCGCCAGAAAGGCCCTGGAACTTGTCCCATCTGTGGAATGGCCCTTGAGCCTGAAGAAATCTCTTTAGAGGATGCCCCTAACCCTGAGCTTGTGGATTTCACCCGACGTTTTAAAGTGAGTGCCTTTCTTGCCGTTCCCTTACTATTTTTAGCTATGTCTGATTTAATACCAGGTCAACCCGTGCAACATACACTTCCCCACTGGCTGTACGCTGGGCTCCAGCTTTTACTGGCTACACCCGTGGTTCTTTGGGGTGGTCTGCCTTTTTTTGAAAGAGGCTGGTCTTCGATTAAAACTTGGAATTTAAATATGTTTACTCTAATCGCATTGGGTACAGGTGTAGCTTATATTTTTAGTATCGTGGCCACGTTTTGGCCTCATATTTTTCCAGAAAGTTTTCGGGTCCACGGGGGCATGGTCCCACTTTATTACGAAGCCGCAGCGGTCATTATCACTCTTGTGTTATTAGGACAGATCCTTGAACTTCGTGCCCGAAACCAGACAGGAAACGCCATTCGGGCCCTGATGGAGCTTGCGCCTAAAACGGCAAGACGAGTTCTACCCGATGGCACCGAAGAAGATGTCGCTATCGAACACATCAAACCCCATGACCTTTTAAGAGTGCGTCCTGGAGAGAAAATTCCCGTTGATGGCGAAGTGACCGAAGGCCAAAGTGTTGTGGATGAATCCATGATTACGGGCGAACCCATTCCTGTAGAAAAAGAAGTTGGAAGTCAGGTCACAGGGGCCACCTTAAACACTACGGGTTCTTTTGTTATGAAGGCCACCAAGGTGGGTTCGGATACTCTGTTATCTCAGATTGTGAAGATGGTGACACAAGCCCAACGAAGCCGCGCGCCGATTCAAAAGTTAGCTGATACGGTGTCTTCGTATTTTGTTCCGACTGTGGTTGTAGTGTCGATCATCACTGCTCTTGTATGGTTTTTGATTGGACCAGAGCCTAAGTTGACCTACGCTTTAGTCAATGCCGTCGCAGTTCTGATCATTGCCTGTCCCTGTGCTTTGGGGCTAGCCACTCCGATGTCCATTATGGTGGGCACAGGCAAAGGAGCCACTCATGGCATTTTAATTAAAAATGCTGAAGCTTTAGAGGGGCTAGAAAAAATCACAACGCTTGTGGTGGATAAAACTGGAACTTTAACTTTGGGAAAACCTAAACTCTCAGAAGTGCAAACCTTAAACGGTTTTGATCAAGAGCAGGTTTTAGCTCTGACAGCCTCTTTAGAAAAATCCAGCGAACACCCTTTAGCAGAGGCTATTGTATCTGGAGCCATTGAAAAACAAATAAAATTTACTTCTGTTACAGACTTCAACTCTGTCACAGGGATGGGCATTACGGGCACCGTGCAGGGCCACAAAGTGGTTGCAGGCAACCGACGTCTTCTTGAAGCAAATGACATTGAGTATCAGCAGTTAGTAAAGAGGGCTCAAGTCCTACAATCTCAAGGACATGGAGTTATGCTGATCGCCATTGATCATAAACCCGCAGGAGTGATCGCCGTGAAAGACCCGATCAAAGAGAGTTCCAAACCTGCTATTGAGTATTTTCATCAACAGGGAATTGAAGTGGTGATGCTCACTGGCGACAATCAAAACACGGCCCATGTTGTCGCTAAAGAGCTTGGCATTGATAAAGTCATCGCCGAAGTTCTTCCCGATCAAAAACATGAAGTGATTCAGCAACTGCAATCTAAAGGTCAATATATCGCGATGGCAGGTGATGGCATTAACGACGCCCCTTCACTGGCGCAAGCTCATATTGGAATTGCCATGGGAACAGGTGCTGATGTGGCCATTGAAAGTGCAGGAGTCACTCTCGTCAAAGGAGATCTGACAGGGATCATGCGCGCCCATCGCTTAAGTCACCTGACCATGAAAAACATCAGACAGAATCTTTTATTTGCTTTTGGTTACAACACTCTTGGCGTTCCCATTGCGGCGGGACTTTTGTATCCCTTTTTTGGAATTCTATTAAGTCCCATGATTGCAAGTCTGGCCATGAGTTTAAGTTCCGTATCAGTGATTGGAAATTCACTTAGGCTGCGAAGATTTAATTTGGATAAATAAAAGAACGTTCAATACTCATATCAGGGAAAAGCAAATCACTGAACTTGTTGCAACACGATGGCACTTTGGTGTTCACTATGGGTACTTTTTTAAGATTTACATAAACTGAACACCCATCAATATCCACTCTGTCTCACTCTGAGACACATTTATGTTTTTTTCTGCACACCAACTAAGGTCTTAAGATTTTAGTCAAGTCGAGGTTCATTTCAGCCGTTAAGTCATAGAAGAAGTCGG
>JAMLIO010000011.1 GCA_023954155.1 Pseudobdellovibrionaceae bacterium
GTCCATTGCCATCAATATCAATAAAAAGCGGAGAGGTACTCGCAAAAGGAGCATTAGGAGAGTTAGCACCACCGATTGTCAGATACTCACGCTTGCTGTATCCATCAATAATTCTAAGAACCCCTTCGGTGGTGTAGGCTCCGTTTTTATTAAAAGTGACAAAACCAATTTCAGGATAGCCGTCACCGTTAAGGTCACCTACAACAGGAGATGACATCACCTGATTGTAGTCAGGCAGCATTGTAAAAGTATTAAAATTATGAGTGAGTTTGGGATTAAAGTTACTGGCAGTGATATCCACACAAAATGGAATCACCTCTTCGATAGGTCTTTTAGAGCTAAATTCTGTCCCTGCAAAAAAACCAGTACAGTTTTGAAAACCAAATAAAGTTAGAAATAAAAGTGAAAGGGTGCTAACGGTTTTAAAGTATTTGTGACCTAATAAAAAAGACAATGACTTTCTCATTCTTGCACCCCCATCCTATGAACTTAGCGGTATATCACCTTGTGATGATGAATTTATGTGGGGGTGTCTGTAGCAGAATGAGAACTTTTGATAAACTGTTCTTAAGTTGTTGCCTGAACATTTCAAAAGCGTTGCACCAGCAACTACAACGCAAATGAAGACCAGTTTGTTTCACAGAGTGTATATGATGCCCCTCCAGTGATTTGAACGGCGCTTAAGATCTTGGTAAAATCAATCCCTGAATCTGCTGCACAGGGTTTGCTTAAAGGTAGAATCGCATTGACCTTGATGTCTTTAAGAGACTTGTATTGTGTTAATGTAACTAAGAACGCCCCAGTATCAATGGGACTTTGATCTTCAGCATCACCAACAATCAGTATCACAAGCTCTGAATCTTGGCGTATAAAACCTGACCAATTGGCATTGTTCAGAGCACCTAGAATAGAGGAGAAGTATTTTTCAATTGCATCTCCACCAGTGCTCAGTTGTGTGGCTACCAGAAGACCGATGTCATAGGGAGAGCTGGCTTGTCGAGTATCAAAGTACTGTAAAGTATTTACCCAAGATGAAGTGAGTCCTAAAAAGTTTAAATCTGTATCCTTATATTGATCTAAAAGTTTCGGTAAATTATTAGCAACGTTTTGTCGGTGTGTGTGCATGCTTCCTGAATCATCTATAATAAAGACTAAGTCCACTTTGGGTTTCACTTTATTTTCTACAGCCTCAGCTTCTGCTACGACTTCTATGGTTTGTTCAGGCTGGGCTTCAGGTGTGGCACCACCTGCGGATGCAGCTCTGTTGCCGCTACAACCTATGGAGGCCATGCCTGTTAGTCCTATAGAACACAAAACGATTATTATTTTTTTCATGAGTTCCCCTCTCTTGATTTTAGTTACTGCATACAAAATGCAGTGGTCCTTTTATGTAAAAGTACAGATGTAAGTCAAAAAATTTTATCTGTGATTCTCTTACTTGCGTTTAAAAAATCTGTACGAGGTCCATGACCTTTATAAAGAATTGTTATTCATATTAGTGTTTAAGGCGCACTAGATAACTAAAATCTATTGATATAAAAAAATACTGTAGGCGGATAAGAAAAAATTATGTGTTTGCCAGCCTGTACGGTGTTGTTCCGATGTAAAAAGAAGATGAAGAGGTTCGACGTGGAGATGTGATTGGCCTTGTGGGATCATATAAGCTATGACTTCAGATTCCGATTGGCGTTGATCACTTTTTGTTTTTGCTCTTTTTGGTGTTCAGTAAGCCACTGGGCCACGTTATCTTGAAAGCCACCTAAAATTCTTAAAGCTAAAAGTGCGGCATTAGCGGCATTATCAATACCCACGGTCGCTACAGGTACGCCCTTGGGCATTTGCATGATAGATAGTAGAGCATCCCATCCTTGCATGGGGGTGATGTTCACAGGCACCCCAATCACGGGCAGGGTGGTGGCAGCGGCTACCATACCAGGTAAGTGTGCGGCTCCTCCTGCTCCAGCGATGATCACTTTAAGTCCACGATCGCGAGCTGTTTTGGCGTATTCGATCATCTCTTCAGGAGTACGATGAGCAGAGACAATTTGCACTTCGTAAGGGACTTGTGCTGCTTTAAGAGCTTCACAGGCTTTTTCCATAACGGGAAGATCCGAATCGCTTCCCATGATGATTCCAATAAGAGGTGTTGTGCTCATAGTGTGGACTCCTTGATGATTTCAATAAGAGATAGTGCGCTCATAGATTGAACTCCGTAATAAGATCAGTGAAGGAGGATGTGTTCATATAGGGTGCCTCGCTTACTGATTTTTATAATGAGCGATCTTATAACTGAAACTTCGCTCTTATTTTCTCTAATTCTAACAAGGCTTTTTCTGGAGTGTCAGCTAAAGTTGTCAGATGGCCCAATTTCCTGCCCTTTCGGCTTTGTGTTTTTTTGTACCAATGCAGATAAATGTTTGGACTTAATGCCTGAGGTAGAGTCAATGCGCTAGCTGGGCAATCCCTTTCGCCAATCAAATTGTACATGGCAAAGCCCTCTTGTTGCAGAATGGGCTTTTGTGGCAATTCCATATTACAAATGGCCATAAGGTGGGCGGTGAATTGACTTATATTCAGGGCCTCAATGCTATAGTGGGCAGAGTTGTGCACCCGAGGGGCCACTTCGTTCACTAACAGCGTTCCGTCTTGGGTTAAAAACAACTCAAAACTGATCAGTCCTACAAAATTGATCTTGTTTACATAAGACTTAAGGCTTTCTAAAGTGCTTTGATAAGGGGATTCAGCGATGGGCCCTTTCACCCAAAGACATTTAGAGTTCTCTTGATAGCTTTCTACTAAAGGGAAACTTAAGATTTGCCCTGAAGGGTTGCGCGCAAAGCTCACAGCTAGTTCTTTGGTAAAAGGCACAAAGTCTTCTGCGATCCACTCCTTAATGGAAAGTGAAGAGTCACTTGGGGCATCAGACCCTCTTATTGTATTTTGTGATTGAGAGTTTATTTCTGAGTTCTGTTCTGAAGTCTTTGAGTGTGTGTTTTGAAGTGGGGTTGCAGAAGATGGCGAGCAGCTGTGGTCTAAGGCTAGGAGTTCTTGCTCGAACGAGTTTAGGTCCTCTGGGGTTTTGATCACTCGTGTACCGTATCCATCATAGCCAAACAGTCGCTTTTTAAAAACCAGACCCTGAGGCTTTTGCTTTAAGGTTTTTCTGGCGTCGTCAAAGGAAGAGAATGGGTAGAGAGGGCTTGTGGCAATTCCGTTTTCAATTAAAGATTTTTTCTGAGGAAGCCTATCTCTTAAGCACTCTAAAGTTTCAGGCGAGGGCCAGACCTTAGTCTTTGCGTGTTTGAGCTGTTCGGGGTCAATAAATTCACTTTCTATAGTGAGAAGGTCTTTGTCTTTGCAAAAATTCAAAAAATCTGAAGAGTTATCTAAAAGACCTAAAGTGACTTGGGTGCTGGTCTGAGCGGCTGGACTATCAGAACTGGATGCAAAGACATGAAGGTTTAATCCTAAATCCTCTGCGGCTTCAGACAGCATTTGGGCTAACTGTCCATCACCTAAAACTCCAATGCTGAGTTTTTGTGCATCTTCTTGAGAACGTAGGGTCTGACTGTTCAGGCTCATAAAGGCTCCCTTTGGTTCCTTATAGCCTTAGTTTGGGAAATTGAGAAGACTTAGTTGGGGCCGCCTGAAAGATGGAGGGTCCAATTTACGAGTTGCCCTGTGACTCCTGTGTCTCCGTCTACAACTTTAAGAGTCCAATTGCCCGTACTGCTCTCTTGATAGAAGGCATTGGAAAGCAGGTAATTAGAAGTGGTGTATCCCGAAACACCCTCTAGAGAGTTATTGATGTTCATCAAAATGCTTTTTGTACCACTAGGGGCTGTGAGTTCGATGGCCAGATCAGAAATGTCATTGTGATTGATCTGCATCGACACGCGCACGGATTCAATTTTAAGATTTTGGGCTACGCTTAGTGTGTGTGTGGCGCCTGTTAAAGAATTGTCAGGGATAGTGAGCGCTGGGCTTATGCTGCTTGAAACACTATGATTCTGATAGGTGCCTAAGTTGACAGAATAGGTTTTGGCCATTGTCACGGCAGCGTCTGTATTGACCAGTCCAAAGCCATACCAGTTGTGAAAGTGAAAGCCTGCGGTGTTGGTGATCCATGGCAGTTCATACACATAGCCTGAAGGGATGGTTCTTCCATTAAAACTATTTAGAGGGTGGACCGTGATGGGGTTGTCACGATCAGGGTCCACTTTGCGCGCGGTTTTAGCAAGGATGTATTTGACGTCTCTCCATGACAGGTTGGGATTGGCTTCAAGCATTAGAGCTACCACTCCAGAAATTTGAGGAGCCGCCGCAGAGGTTCCCCCAAAAGCAGAGGTGTAGCGACAACCTGAGTTTCCATTTTGTCCTCTTTCAAAAGTGACAGTGGTGGAGTTGCTGGTTTTTGCATAACCCACTGAACAGCTAGGGCGATCTGTGGTGAAAATTCCTGGATCACTCACGCCATCTTCGCCACCAAATGCGCTGATCCACAGGTTAGAACCTGTAGAAGAGTATGTGGTGGCTACTCCTTTGGCATCAAGTCCTCCCACTAAAATGGTGAAGGGGTTGGCCGCATCGGGGTCCATGTTGGCGTTGCCCACACAGGGTTCGCTTGTGCTGCCTCGACAGGTGACAAAGTAGTCGTTGCCAGAGGCTTTGACAAAAATGCTACCTCTACCGCTTCGTCCATTGGTGACACGATTTTGCAGTATAGTTTCGTAAGTGGGTTCAATGGGGAAGAAGGTGTTTTGTGAAGTGCCCCAACTCATATTAGAAATGTCAAAATTGCCATCGGCTTGCGCGACAAGCAGCAATTCATTCTGTGTGACATGGCTAGATAAAAAGTTAGCACTGGAAAATTTGGCCAGTGGTGCGACCCCTACAGCTCCGATGCTGTTATTGTAAATGCCAGCAATAAGACCTGCGACGGCTGTTCCGTGAATGTCATCTGAAGCTTTAGGGCGCGCATTGGTGCTCACATAGGGCGAAGAACGAGTGAAGTCTCTGGATACGCCTGTCAGAAAATTTGCGCTTAAATCGGGATGTTCGTCAGACACACCATCATCAGAAATGCGAACATGAAGACCTGCGCCAAAAATGTCATCCATCCACGTGTTGTCTAAATTCAAATCCATACCTGCCACACCACCGTTTGTGGCAAACACGGATTGGCCTGTGTTTTTTAAGTGCCAAGCATAATCGAAATGCGGATCAGGGCCAGGGGAGGTGGAGGGCTGGGTGGAGCTTCCGCCACCCGCAGGAGTGAAACCCGCACTGCATCCGAACAGAGTTCCCGTCGACACCGCCAGCAGAACAAGAAGAAGAAAATTAAATTTATTTTCTTTCATAAACCCTGCTTAATACTTCTGGTGTCACGGCATTTACGCGTGAATCGTTTTTGATTTGGTTTGTGAGCTGTTCAAAATCAAATTCGTCTTGCTTGGGAGTGACATAGTAAGTGTCAATATGAGGAAAAGAAGCAAGAACCTTAAGGTCATGAGTTTTAAGCACGTCATCAAGGTGAGCTTGATTAGATTTAGAAATATTCAGTTTAAGATTGCCTGTCAGTGTTCCTACATTTTTGGTTTGTGGGTGAAACATGGTTAGGGGTTGATTTTTGTGAAAGCGATTCTCTGAAAACTCTGATTCTGACATGACGGTCACTCGTTTATCTTGGGCTTGTGTCCACACTTTCCACTCGGGGACGACTTGGCTGGACTTTAAATCCGCAGACTGGGGGAGAGTTTCTGTTGCTGTGGTTACGGTCTTATGTGAAGCTTTTTTTTGTACGCGCTTTTGAAAATCCTCGTTATTAAAAACACGTGAAAAATCTTTGGCGTGCCCGACAAAGGAAAATGAAATCATAAGTATGTAGAAGGAAGCTTGAAACAGACGCACCATAGATCATTCATCGGACTTTTTAGGAAGCTTAGTAAATTGAAGTTGTCACATAGTGAGACACCCAAAAACAAAACTCCACAAACTGGACCTTTCGGACTTACAGACCAACAAACGCGTGTTGGATACACATCGCCCGAGGTGAGGTGACAATCTAAGGGAATATTTAAAGTTTCCCTTACTACCACAAAGCTCGCCAAGGGGTGTTTATAGTATATAGAGGTGGAGGATTAGTTGCGCAGTTCGGTTTTGGCGTAGACTTTTTGTGGGGTTTTGAAAAATTTGTGCAAAGATTCACGAAGTTCGTCGTAGGTCGTGGCTTTTACAGTCCATGTGAAAAGTGTGTGGCCAAACTCTAGCCAGGGTTGGGCGTTATTGATGTAGAATTTTGTTTTTCTGACACCTTGTTTTTCTTCGCAGTGCTCTTGCATGATATCTATAAAACGCATCATGGCTCTGTATAATTCTTCGCCTTCTTCATAGGGATCTTTGGGGGCGGGCCCTGATTTAGCTTTTGGATTTTTAAGTCCTAAGATTTCTCCGTACTGCCACATGAGCCATGGTCTGACTGTTAAGGCTCGACCGACCATCACCATATCACAGCGAGTCTGCTCAAACATGTTTACAATATCTTGAGCCACTTGGATGTCACCGTTGCCTATGACAGGTATGGGGAGTTTTTCTTTGACCAGACGAATCTGCTCCCAATCGGCTTTGCCTCTGCGTTTTTGATCGCTGGTTCTGGGATGCAGGGTGATCCAAGAGGCTCCTGCATCGACCAAACCTTTAATAAACTGAATCAAAAAATCTGGATCATTCTGTTTGCCCGCACGGAGTTTTACTGAGACAGGCACATTGGCATTTCTAACTGTCATGCGCACCACCTCGGCAGCATAGTCAGGGTCACCCATAAGGGCCACGCCATAATTATGTCTAAGGGCTTTTTTCACAGGACATCCCATATTGATGTCGATGCCCAGTGCTCCCCAGTCCTGAAGCTTATGCACGGACTTTTGAATAAAGCTTTCTTCGTTACCTAAAATCTGTGGCACCAAATCATCTTCTACACTGAGTTTTTGAGTTTCAAAAAGTTCAAAAAGTTCTTCTTTGGGCAGCTTAAAACTAGAAAGCATTTCTGTAGGCCAAAAGGTCTTGGCACCCTCAGGCATATACTCTTTGATCAGCAAACGAAGCCCAATATGACTTAAGCCCACCATAGGTGCTAAGGTCACTGGAAAATTAACTCTATTGGGAATCATGGAACATCCTTTGCCGTACCCACTTATAGCCAAACTCTTACTGGCTTCGCAAGGATATTCCTCGAAAATGTACTCAAGTAGCTATAACAAAAATGATAGTAGTCAAAGCTGGTATTAGAGGTGCAAGGAGCTAAGTCGACGTTCCTCAAAGACCTACATAATGTCTAGTTGAGGCCGATAATACTATTATTTGTCCGATTATCTGAACTGCCACCGTATTTAGAATAGGAATTCAGATTTCGGATAAATAATGAGTAATTTCAATAAGTTGTAAGGTGAAACTTCCGTGCTATATTGATTTAGATAAAAGAGGATTGGGAGATGTTAAAGCTTAAGATGGGAAGAAAAGATAAACTTCGTGAATCAGCTAAAAGATTTGAGAAAATTTATAAACAACCACTTAGTAAACGCATTGTGGATTTTCTAAAAGAAGAAAGCAATAAAGAAAAAGAGCAAGTTACAGACAAGAAGATAGCTCAGAATTCAAACCGCCAAAGAGACTTGGATATTTAATGTCCGTAATTCGTTCTAAAGATTTGCTTACATTTTTGAATAGTAATCCATCTATGAAAAAAGGTTGTCTTGTCGATACAAACATTCTATTTGCTGCGAACTATAGCTTTGATCGGTTTCATGAACCAGCTATTGAAATTTTTGATACATTGATCAAAGAACGTGTACCACGGTTTGTCAATGTGAACGTTCGATCAGAATTTATCAATTTAACGAGAAAGGTTGTGATAGCTCATGCGCTCATGGATGCCTTTCATGCTGAAGGGAAAAGGCTTCCTTACGATGTTTACAATAAGCTTAAATCTATACGCAAGAGGTCATTGGATAAAGAGAATATTGATTCGTTATTTCGTATTCAAGACAGCGAGATCGAATCTGTAAGAAATTTATTTATAAATTACTATCCTGATCAACATCAGGACTTATGGGATTGGTTTTGTGAAGATCATTTAGTTGGCAAAATTGCATCTGAATGGAATTGGGTAGAAGAAGATTTCGGTATCAATTTTTTAAATTTAAGGTATGCCGAAAGTTATTATCATCTGATAGATGAACTCCGCTGGAGTGATGCCGTCAGCATTGTCGAGCGAACAGCTATAGGCTCATCTGATGCTATGATCGTGAATTTATTGATTCAGTCTAAATATGGGTTCGTTGTGAGTAATGATGCTGACATAGTATTTGCCATAGAGCGATTGAAACCCGATGGGAAATTTATAATTGTACCATAATCGAGGCACACAATTCTTCAAATATTGATCCCGCATTCTTTAACGGTTTCCACTTTGTATTGATCTACGATGCTGATCCCGTGCTGTTTAAGGGTGCTGTGGTGACGATTTACAAACTCGTCTAAAGATTCATAGACTGTGTGGGCATCGGCAGAAAACAGGGTGCCTTCAACATGCAAATACTGAAAAGGAAGCCCAATGGCAATTTTTTGTCCTGCAAGTTTTAAGGGGCCACCACTGTTTCCGCCATAAACAGAACAATTGTGATAACCAGGTTTAATAGATAGGGATGTAAGTTGTGCAAGCAAATCGGGATTTTCCTCCCAGTACTTTCTTGTGTCTTCTATGGCTTCTTGTTCCTTGTCAGGATCAGTAAACATATATTCCGCATGTAAAGAGTCTGAAGGTTGAGTCCAGCAATTTTCTGAAACAGTAAAGCGTCCTTGGCGTTCAGGGTCGGCAGGAAAACCAATAAGTTCGGCTTTGGAACATGTGGGTGCTTCTGTACCTGCTAGGCTATAGCTGTCTAGTGGGGGATAAAATTCTTTTTCAAATTGAGCTTCAAAGATCACAGCATCATCCAACGCCGAACTGGCAATGATATTTTGACATCGGCCTATATGGGGAGTGTGGTCTTCGCTGATAGCGTAAAGATAGATCAATCCTTTTTGGCACTGCTGAGTGAAATTATAATTGTAACAATGACGAGCGGTCATGATGTAGGGTTTGTTGTTTTTGTTTTTAACAAAAAACCCAGTGCAACCACTACTCATGTAAACAATGCTTTTGGCCTCGTCAAAAGTGCCATCTCGACGAAGAGTGTTTTCAAACATAAATACATTGTGCAAAAGATCAGGTTGTAAAGCATAAGCCCAAGAGAAGGGCAGAACCAAACTGATTCCGCAAAAAAATAAAAGTTTAATAGAGGGGGATAGCATGGTGGATAAAGTATTACGAATGCTGTCGTTTTTAAAGCAAAATCTGTAAGGGTAGATTTACTGGTATATTATTTACACCTGAAAGCTTTTTTTATAACTTCTGAAGAAGGATCTTATTGTTCCCAAAGATTCCTAGACACTTAAGTTGGTGCTTTTGGGCCAAAAATTCAAAGCTTTCTTTCTGATAAAAGATCACATGTGTGGGGTCGTTTTTATAATACCATTTTTTAAAACTCTCAAAGTCCTGAGGATAGAGTTCTGTGCTCAGAAATAAAAAACTGCCTTGGTGAGCAAATTGTAACAATTGATCAAAGTCACGACTTGCGTATGTGAAGTGCTCCACCACTTCGTGACAGAAGATCACATCAAAGGTGTCACGTGTTGGGGCTTGGGTATGATAGTACTTATCCCAGCTTTGCACTTCGTAGGGTGAAGATTGTAAAATGTATTCTAAGGCTTTCACGGGCCCACAACCATAATCTAAAATGGTTTTAAATGACATCTCCCCATTATCTGATAGAGGGAGTTCTTTGGTGTAGAGGTTAGGGCTTTGGAGTTCCAACATTGAAGGTTTCTCTTGCACAGTGACTCCTTGCCTGCTTATGGAGGAAGGGGTGTTTTGTATAAACTCATTCCAGCTTTTCTTTAGATACTGAATATATCTTGAATCTTCGATAGAGTTATTGTGCAGATCATATCTGGCCTTTTCTGCTTCTGGGACAAGGTGATTTTTGGGGTCTTTAAAAACAGATTTACAATTCGTGCAAAAATAAAAAGCCCCCTTAAGGGGCCATTGCTCACCAGTGCCGTGCTCATGAATGTTAAGGCTTAAACATAAAGGGCAATGATGGTGAGTCATACGGATTTGGTTTTCCTTTCTAATTGGAAAGGACACTACAATTTATTCTGCAAATAAGCTAGGAGCTAACTCGCTGTCTAAAATGTAAAACGCATTTTTAAGTCCACAGTCATTGATCGTAGAGTCAATCTCTACCACAGGTGTGGAAATTAAAAGACGAACGACTCCCTCAACGTTAGTACTGAGCACTTCAACAAAAGCTTTACCTGGCAGCCAACCACAGATGTTGGACTCTTGTACATCAGTAGAACCAAAAACAGGTAAACCTTGTGCAGATGTCACACGATAATATCCTCTTTGAGCGGGACTTTCTTGTAAAGCGCCGTTAGGAGTTAATTTGGCATAAGTTGAAAAGCTAAAGCCAAGCACGAAAAGACATACAAAAAGAACACTTGTTTTCATAATTTCACCTCGTAGGGATAAGTATTTTGTGCCTCTTTAAGAGAGACGTTGCCCACTTAAGAGTTCACTTTGTTTTGATAGGTGATGGTGTATCTCAACACCTTGCTAAACCTAAGAAGAATCAGTGTTTTTGTAAATTTGACAGGAGCAAAAAACCTCGATACATCCATAGTAACAAAGGAGCAAAGTTATGAGTCAGGTGACCATTTATACTTGGACAGTGTGCCCTTATTGCGATCGTGCGAAAGCTCTCTTAAAATCCAAAGGTGTAGACTATAAAGAGATCAATCTGGATGGAAAAGATGATGAACTCAATGCTTTAAGAGAAAAAACAGGCATGCGAACTGTACCTCAAATTTTTATAGGCGATGAGCTAGTCGGAGGGTACACAGACCTTGCTGCTCTGGATGCTTCTGGCGAGTTAGATAAAAAGTTAAGCTAGGTGCTGTAAAATATCTTCCACTTGACGATGTCTTTTGATTTGCTCAAAGGCATGTTGAAAAAATACAGAGTGCCTAGAGAGCAGCTTGATCAGCTGCTTTAACCGTCCGAGCAGTAAGGGCACAGGGCTTGTGGCATTCAGTTCATAGTATTTAAAAATAAACTGATGAATATAAAACCGCTCCAGATCATTGGGCATGTGAGGATTGGAACTGGCTTGAGGTTGGAGCAGTAACGCGGTTTCAGGATGAGGAACACTTTCCCCTAAGGCACTACGGATCTGTAAGGCCAATAAAGGCTGAGCCATCAGTCCTCGACCTAACATCACATCTGAGCAACCGCTGATCTCTTTGCATTTAAAATAATCTTCCACGGACCAGATATCACCGTTGGCCACAACGGGCATGGTGACCGCATCTTTCATATTGGCAATGTACTCCCAGTGCGCAGGGGGGCGATACGCCTCTAGTTTGGTTCGTGCGTGAACTACTAAATTGGCGGAGCCCGCTTCTTGTGCGGCAAGAGCAATCTCTTTATGAAAGTCTTTATGCTCAAACCCTAAACGCACCTTAGTGGTGACGGGGATGTGTGTGGGCACAGCTTTTCTCACGGCCTGAGTGATCGCAAAAACCCGTTCGGGATTTTTTAAAATGACAGAGCCTCCATCGTGACGATTCACAGTTTTGGCAGGACAGCCAAAGTTGATGTCAATGCCGTGGGCTCCAAGCTCGCAGGCCAATTGGGCATTTTCTGCCATGCAATTCAAATCGCTTCCTAAGAGTTGTAAAAACACAGGTGTCCCATGAGGAGTGCGTGATTGGGTATGAAGCTCAGGAGCAAATTTATAAAACACCGAAGCAGGATTTAAATACTGAGTGACACGAATGAACTCTGTAGCACATACATCAATTCCTCCAAAGCCCGTGAGGATGTCTCGAATCTGTGGGTCCACCACACCTTCCATCGGTGCAAGATAAATTTTGATTGCTTTAAGGGGTGGCGAAAGTGTCATAAGCTAGGGTCTTATCATAGAAAATTTTGATATCCTAGCCTTCAGAAGTAAATAGGGTGGACTTATATCTTACTTAAATTCAAGGGGCAAAAAGAATGTCAAAACCTTAGTCAGAAGAAGCTCCAGTGACTAACAAATCCAATATAAAGTGACGTTTTTGGTCTCTATTTTGCAATTGTTAATCTGGGGGGGAGACATGATCTGGAAAAGTAAAAAAATATACATAGTTTTATTTTTTACAGCCATGTTTATACCCAAGGCCCATTCTCAAGAGGTGGGCCATGGAACAGGTGCAGTGTCAGCGCCTGCGCCACAAGGAAGACCGAGTGCTTCTAGCAATGCACACTCTTGTACCCTAGAGCAAATAGAAGAAAACAAAAAAGTGATCGCCTACTGTGATGCGAATTGGGAAAAATGGGAGATCGAAAAACCACCCGAAAATGAACGTCGCTCGGTCCATGACTGTTCAGGGCTTTTTTCTTCCACCACAGTGTCAAGTTGTGGGAAGGCCATCTTGGGTCTTCCGATCATGGCCTACCAGCTGGCCAAAATGGGTTGGAGCACTATATTTCCAAATAAAAATACTTTTGCCTATGTATCTCAAGAAGGAACTTTAGAAGAGATCACTGAGTATCTGCTCACGGAAAAGGTCACTCAAATTTGTGGAATGACCCCAGAACACGAAAGCTATTCGGCCTATCACGAGCAAGTGTGTGAAACTTTGTATCAGTCACTTGAACCTGGTGATTTGATGGCTGAAAAAATGTGTTTTGATATCATCAATGAAGAGGATTATAAGGCCATTCGTTGTCATGAAAGTTCTGAAGCCCAAAAGTTCAGACAAGAAAAAAGACAAGAGGCCTTAAAAGAAGCGCAAGAGATCAAAACCTTACAAAAAGAACAAAAAAGAATCGCCCAATCTAAGAAAGCCGAGATGGATCGAGTGTATGATGTCTGTAAAACTCATCTAATGCCTAATTACAGTACGACAGAAAAAGTTTTAATGTTAGCCGTACCCCTTTATGGTGCGAGCGCTATAGCCCTCAGTCAGGCTCAGCCTAGCAAAAGAGCCGTTGAGCTTTTTAATAATTGTGTGAACGAAGAGACCAAGGGCAACCCCGAACTTCGTCAAGAGTTGGAAAAAAGTGGAAGAGGTCTGGTGGAACAGCTCACGGGACAACTTGATGCCTTACAATGTTATGATGAGGGATCACGACGAGAACTGCAATGCGAACTGGCTCTGGCTGCAGGCACATTAGGGGGCAGTCTTTCCATTGCTGCTGCAAAAAAACTGGGTAAAAAAGGAATCTCTGCTATCGAGCGACGTTTAGGTCGAAAGATGCTTGGACTTGCCGATAATTTTAGAGACTTAAGACGAGCCGCCGCTTTAAGTGACGCCCAAAGAATCAGTGAGGCTTCGGAGCTGTTAGGTAGAAAACTTAAAGCCTATGAAGCCAAACAGATTTTAGACGCCCATAAAGTGGGAAACGGTAGAGCGGGGGCAGGGTATTTTAATTACACACCTGAAGAGATCGCCGAAAAAGCACGAATTTTAGAAGCCTTCACTCCTGATGAGCGCCGCCTATTGATGGAAAGAGGAATTGTTGGGCAAATGCAGAGTGGGGGAGAACATTTAGGACGCACCTTTGCAGTGAGAGATTACACTGAAGAGATCATGGCCTTGTGGGATGAGGGCAGCTCATACGCTGTACGGTGTAGCAGTTGCGGTTTTTCAAGAATCAAAGTGGATGATGTGGCAAGAGGACATATTGCCGCTAGACATGAAATGCACAATCTGGCCACACAAAATATGAACAAAGCCTTAAATGAAATCAATCAACTTATGGCACGAACTCCTAAAGGAAGTCATATTTCTACAGAAGAGGTTTTGCGCATTTTAGATAAACATGGTGTACCGTACTTGGATAATGGAGTGACGACGATGTTCCCTCGAGGGACAGACATCAATAAATTTTTTGAAAATTTAAAAAACGTAGAATTAAAAGAGATCGGTACGGGAAACACTATGCGTGGAGCTACGGATTACAGTGCGGTAGTCAACGGGGACACCTACGTGGTTCGTATATGCACTTCTAAGCAACCTTGTTCAAGAGGTGATGGCTTACCCGCAGCCAAAGAAGGCGAAGTGATCAGTGCTTATCCTTCTTGTGGTCAGGGAGTCCGCTTGATACCTAAACCTCGAGACATTAGAAATATTTTGGATAACAAGATACAATCAGGTGGTAACCGCGTTATGCTTTCTGATATCTTTCCTGAACGCAGCTGTTCTTAGTTGAGGGTTTGAGAGTCGCGACCTAAATACAGATCAACGTAAGTCTTTAATCTTTCTTGTTGCATGACTGGGGTTAAAAGTATTGTGGTGGTGTTTCTTTCGCCTCCCGCACTGAACACATCATGGGTGATGCGATAGTTGTCGATGGTTAAAAGTAACCTTCCGTCATCTAGTTTTTTAAATGTCCAAACAGAACGTTCATTCATTTGCACCGCCGTTCTGACACGAGAGATAAAACTGATCTGTAAAGTTCTAGGGTCAGTGGAGCTGACTTGTGAACGGACCCCGTTATCAACAATAGGCTTTCCTGAAATGTAACTCATCACAGGCTCCACATAGTATGTGGACCAAATGTCTTGGTTTGTTTCTTTGGCAGACTCAGTTTCTGTTTTTGTAATGTCAGTTTCTAGTTTTCCGATTTGTGTTTGGCGAAGAACATTCTGACCTTGCTGATTAAAAAAGTGCAGTACCATGGCTTCCCCTAAGGGAGTATTTTCATTGTCTTCGGTTTTTACAAGCTCCCATCTTTTGCTACCTAGGACATAGTTTTCAGAGGATAGCTTTTGAGTCAAAAAGACCTGCATAGGGTTCTTTTCAACAGAAAAGTAACTCATAATCGCTTTGTCACTAGCCTCAGGCGAAGGATTTCCTTTGTAAATGTCGAGCAAAGGGTTTGTGGAATCCAGAAGTTTGGCCCCTTCCACATTTAAAAACTCCACACATCGGCCTTGGGCAAAGACAGATGTCGTCCACAATAACATTCCTATAATAATAAGAGCTTTAAACATGTTTGCGGCCTCTCTAGGATTCACATTCTTAAAGGTTGTTTTATACAAAGATTATGCCCACTTAGGACCTGTCTAGGTGTTTTTAGAAGTACATATAGAGTCCCCCCGTAAAATCAAGGACCAAAAATGTCATAGACAGACTCTGGCTGTGAGTCCGTGGCGCACACGATAATTGGCGAGTTCCTGATTTTCCGTTGTCAACCTTGAGCGTGCAAGACATGTTGAGTGTGCTTATAATAGAGACCTTACTCTATCATATTGAAACAGCAACATTATAACTAGTCTTGCCCAGAATCATGACATTGTTAAAAGTCTACGCACTGATTTAAAAATCAGAGCACATACACTTGGTTTCAGATTTGCTTTACCCAATCTGTTGGGGGGAACTTATGATTTTTAAAAAAGCACTGGTATGGATTGCATTATTGGTTACAGTATTGACCTTTCAGAACTGTGAATTTCAAAGCTTTGATTCGTCAGAGGTCGAAAGAAAGGAAGTGACGTCAGTAGACCATTTCTCGGTGGACATTAAGGAGCATCCTCATGTGCTTGAAGGCTATCAGTACACCACTCAAATTAGAGCGCAATTAGATGTAGCCACAGGAATTGACGGCCATCAGATTGTGGCTAAGGATAAATTTATTATCACCAAGCAAACATCAGACACAAGTAAAAACACCTGCACCACTTCCTACAGTGTGTCTAGGGATGAGATCAGAACCCTACTTAAAGATATTGAAGATGCTCGCGTGGTGAAAGCTCTCAAGTCCTCAGATCTATGGATTGCCGATGCCGCTATTTATACTTTAAGTGTCAATCATGAGACAAAAATCTTACTCAGTAACAAGAATTACCAAGCAGGTGATTTGTACACGACAGATATTCAATTTTCTGATTTTGAAAAGCTACTTCAGCAATTAGAAGACAACATCATAGCCAAAAACTGTGAAGATGTAGCGATAGACAGTTTTGCCGTTACAATTAAAGAGCATCCTCATGTTATGACAGGACATAAGTACACTTCGTTTATTAAAGCATCTTTAGATTCTGCCACAGGTGTTGATGGCAAGGTGATTTTGATAAAAAATCAGTTTCTGATCACTAGAGAAGAGATCATCGCAGGCAAAGGAACTTGTGCCATGAGCTATAGTGTTTCTCGGGATGACCTCAGTTCAGTCTTAAAAAAGATCAAAGAGGCCAAAATCAACTTTGCCACAAAGCCTTCAGAAATCAATGGGGCTGACATGGCCATTTATACTTTACAAGTTGATAAAGGGCCTGTGATTTTACTCAGTAGTATAAACTATAACAAGGGTGATCATTATACCACCGACATAGGGCTTAAAGATTTTAGTCAAGCCTTGGATAGTTTAAGTCATAAAGTGATCTTTAATGGATGTGCGGACGAAAAATAGGGAGCTTGTCTAGGCAGCAAAAAGTCATAGGTGTAGTTGATATGAAATGATAACTAAATTCTGTAAAAACAATACAGGCTTTAAAGATAAAGAAAAATAAGAGAGGTGGGTTAAAAACATCTCTCTTATTTTTTTGCCAGTTTACAGATGTAATCAAATTGCTTAGGAGTAACAGGCTGAATGGAAAGGCGAGACCCTTTCTTTAAGAGCATCATGTCGGTCAGGGCTTTGTGTTCTCGCAATTCATCAAGACTAAGTAAGGTTTTAAACTTTTCTACAAACTTCACTTCCACACACTCCCAAATGGGCCTTTCGGGTGTGGCTTTCGGTTCAAAGTACGTGGATTTTTTATCAAAGGCCGTAGGGTCAGGGGCGGCTGGCTTAGACACCTTGGCAAGCCCCGCCACTCCAGGAGGTTTAGCGTTAGAATGATAAAATAAAACCTCATCCCCTATGCTCATCTCTTGAGTCATAAAGTTCCTAGCCTGATAATTCCTAACCCCTTCCCACAAGGTGGTCTTGTCTTTCTTCAGATCATCAATAGAAAACACCTCGGGCTCTGACTTCATCAACCAATACTTTTTGCTCATAATAAAGGCTCTCCATAAAGAAATAAAAAATATCAAAATCCAAAACTTAAATAAAAACAAGCAAAAAAAAAGAGAATAAACTATCAAAATTTAAATAAAAACTTCCCAATCTGTGCACCCCTTTGGCGAGGAGTTAGACTCTCTGTTTAGGTCGTTCCCTCACCGCGCGAGCGATGCGTATCCGACCTGCGTTAGCCTGTGGGACCGTTAGGTCCCAGAGGTTGATGCAGGCCGAAGACGCTTCGCACCCGCTGGTTCTGGGAACGACCTAAACAGAGAGTCTAACTCCTCGCCAAGCGCAGAAATGACACATAGGGGGATGGTGACAGGATTTTAACTGTCGTGATAAGGTGAATTCATTCAAAAAAATGAGTGTACCTAAGGAGTATAAGTGTATGGGTTTTCGTGTTGAAAAAGATTCTATGGGCGAGATCAATGTTCCTGAAGAAAGACTATGGGGAGCGCAAACTCAAAGGTCTTTAGAAAACTTTAAGATTGGTGGGGACAAATTTCCTCGCGAGATGATCCGTGCATTAGGAATTTTGAAAAAATCCGCTGCTGCCGCTAACTCTGACTTAGGATTATTAGAGGCTGAAAAGGCCAAAGCCATCATCGCTGCATGTGATGAGGTGATTGAAGGGAAGTGGGACGCCGAGTTTCCCTTGGTTGTATGGCAAACAGGCAGTGGCACTCAGACGAACATGAACACCAATGAAGTGATCGCCAATCGTGCGGCAGAAGTTTTGGGGTTTGCTCGCGGAGATAAAAAAGTTCACCCTAATGATGATGTCAATAAGGCGCAGTCGTCTAATGACACTTTCCCCACGGCCATGCACATTGCTGTGGCTGAACAGGTGACGAATAAGCTTCTGCCTGCCTTAAGAAACTTTTTGCAGTCTTTAAAACAGAAGGCCAAAGACTTTGAAGACATTGTTAAAATTGGTCGCACCCACTTTATGGATGCCACCCCACTCACTTTAGGGCAGGAGTTTTCTGCTTACGCCAAACAGATGGAACTGGGCATTGCTCGAGTAGAGGCAAGTCTTCCTGATGTTTTAAGTTTAGCTCTAGGTGGAACAGCAGTAGGTACAGGTTTAAACACTCATCCAGAGTTTGCAGACAAGGCCTGTGAGCAGATTGCTAAAGAAACAGGTTTAAAGTTTGCCTCTGCGGAGAATAAGTTTGAAACTCTGGCAGCTCATGATGCTTTAGTGCAAATGCACGGAAGCTTAAAAACTGTGGCTGTGAGTCTAATGAAGATTGCTAATGACATTCGTATGCTAGGCAGTGGCCCTCGCTGCGGGATTGGTGAAATCCAACTGCCTGCCAATGAACCAGGAAGCAGTATTATGCCTGGTAAGGTCAACCCGACTCAGTGTGAGGCTCTGACTATGGTAGCCGCTCAAGTGATGGGCAATGATGTAGCTGTCACTGTAGGTGGGAGTATGGGACAGTTTGAGCTTAACGTCTTTAAACCCTTGATCGTGTTTAATACTTTAAATTCAATTCGTTTGCTTGCCGATGCCTGCGACAGTTTTAGACTTAACTGTTTGGATGGCATTGAGGCCAACACAGATCAAATCACGAAGCACTTAAATAACTCTTTGATGCTGGTGACGGCTCTTAACCCTCATATTGGGTATGACAATGCGGCAAAGATTGCTAAAACCGCTTTTGAAAACAATACGACCCTCAAAGACGAAGCCATTAAATTGGGATTTATGACTGCCGAGCAGTTTGAACAGTGGGTTAGACCTGAAGACATGTTGGGGCCAAAGGCGTAGTTTTAAGGAGCAAAAAAGATGAGCTTTGAGCTTACACAGTATATTCCATGGTTAGATAATGAAAACGTCAGACCTTACATTTTGTCTCGACCTAAAAATATTCCTGAATATCCTGGGTCAGAGGTTGAGGATTTTGATTGGTTTCGTTCTTTAGATGTGGTGGTAAAAAACCCTTTTCATGTGGACGAACTTGAGTTTTCAGATTTGATCATGGATGTAGAGAGTCGCGCCTTTCATGAAGCGGGAATGGCTATGCCACGCTGGGTGTTTTTTGACTGCGCGATCATGCCTGGTTTTGTTGCTGGTTTTGCTCATCGCACGTCGACTTTGCCTGAAGCCGTTAAGAAAGCCATTGGTCGACCTATTACGGGCGAGTGGACACCTATCTCTCTCTTTATCACTATTCCTACTCAACGCCCTGGAGAGTGGGTGGCTCACAATTTAATGAGTGTGAACTCCATCCTAGAGAAAAAAGATCAGTTTTATGGTTTAGGGTTTTTAAGTAAGGCTTTTGGTTTATGGTATGGCAATATTGAAAAGTTATGTGGGATGACTCAGTGGGGAAGTCCAGCACTTAAACTGCATTGTCATTACGGTGATATAAAAATGTTAACTGCCTATACGCCTGTGCATTCACATGCAAAAACCATCACATACCAGTGCAATGTTGACCCTTATGTTTGGGAAAGTTTTTTCACTAAAAAGTATCATGATCATTTTGAAGAAAGGTTTGAACCTTCAGGTGTCATTGTGGATCATCAAAATTTAGAAAGTCTTTTGAGTATGCAAAAACTTTTGGAAGACAACGACAGAGGGTACTTCTTAAGTCCTGAGTTCATCCGTAAAGAATCTTTGCAGCAACCCATTCCAGTTTTTGTTAAAAAATAATCAAGTCACGCTTAAGAGGGGGAAATCATGAAGCATGTGGAAAGATTAAAACAAAGTTTAGTATTACCTGTAATTTTCGGACTACTTTTAAGTTTTTTTGTAGTACCTAGTCTAACTCAAGCCAGAAGTACGCAAGTGTCTGGAACTGGATTTAGCACTGTTGATGTCAATGCCGCTTGCCATGAACAGACCTCGTCACGTTTTATGAGAACAACAAGGAAAGACCGTCATGTCCCTTGTGATTGCAAACCTTTTAACGTGCATCAATTTAAGGGCAACCATGTTAGATATTTTGTCCAAGGTATTCGTAGCACTAAAGGTGCAGATGAAAAGATAGATTTAAATCGTGATGAGGCTCGTATGCTATGGAGAGCTTTTAACCCTAAGGTATCTGAAGACGCACGTCTTAAATTACAAGAGGAGATTTTAGCTAAAGGGGATCGTCTTGCTGATTATGTGGATGTGTTGACGGAAGGCCAGATGTGGCAGGGATTTAAATTTTCTTCTGAGGGCGATGTTCTGGAGGCGTTAGCTATCGCTAAAAAAGAAGAGAGTTATCCATTGCCGCATTATTTTGTAACTGGTGGTATTGCCTATGGCAAAAATCATACAGAAGGCGAGCTTGATATTGTGGTTTTTGAAAGAGCCACCTGTAAGGTCATAGAGGTGGGTGAAGCCAAATTGGGTAAAGGAACTAATGATGCCCGTAAACAGCTTGCTAGATTCAGAAATTTTGTTAATTAGTACCTATGAAGCCTATTGAAGCAGAAATCATCCGTATTTTAGAAAAAGAGTTTGCACCCTCAGTGCTTGAGGTTGTGAACGAAAGCGACATGCACCATGGCCCCAAGGGCAGAGAGTCGCATTTTAAAGTGTATTTGGTTTCTGATTCGTTTTCAGATATGTCTAGAATCCAAAGGCAACGTATAGTTTTCGCGGCTTTGGGTGATATTATGACTTCAATTCATGCTTTTACTCTTAAGGCGGTTACAAGATCTGAACACCAGTCCCAAGCTAGTGGTTTTGAAAGCCCTAAGTGTGCTTCCGCTTCTCATAAAAAGCTTTTATAGAGAGAGCTTGTCGAGTTGATTTTTAATCGAAGTAAACAGTTGATTTTTCTGAGAGGATTCCTCTTTTTTAGTCTCAGGCTTAGGGGTCTTTACCTCTGTTGTGGGCTCTATGATGTCCCAGACCTCTAAGGCTTTCATAAGTTCTTGGCATAAACTAGGGATTTTCCCTTCTTTTCCTGATGACATTCATATATTGTTAGAAGTCATTGGGCTTTTGACAAGTAAAAAGTCTCTGTTATTAAACAGGATGTAATAACCATTAAAAAAGTCTCTGTAATCAAACAGGGCAGAGTAACTACTAAAAAGTGAGGGCGTAATGGCTGAAGAGATCATATATACGATGAAAGGTGTGGGGAAAGTGATTCCTCCCAACAAATATATTCTGAAAGACATCTATTTATCGTATTTTTATGGCGCAAAGATCGGTGTTTTGGGTCTAAACGGAGCGGGAAAAAGTACTCTGCTAAGAATTATGGCAGGTGAAGATCAAGATTTTCTAGGAGAAGCCTTCCCTTCTAAAGACTATAAAGTGGGATATCTAAAACAAGAGCCCGAGTTGAATCCTGAGAAAAATGTCAAAGACAACATTCTTGATGGGATGGGTGACCTTCCCAAGTGGTTAGCAGAGTTTAACCGAATCAGTATGGAGCTTTGTGATGAAAATATCACCCCAGAGCAGATGGAGGCCTTGATTGAGAAGCAAGGGCAGGTTCAGGAAAAGATTGAGTCTGTGGATGGCTGGGAGGCCGATCAAAAGATTGAGCAGGCGATGGAGGCTCTTCGTTGTCCTGATGCTGAGTCCGATGTGACTAAGCTCTCTGGAGGAGAAAAGCGTCGTGTGGCTTTGGCTAGGCTTCTCTTATCAAGCCCCGATATTCTACTCTTAGACGAACCTACCAACCACTTGGATGCCGAGTCGGTGTCATGGCTGGAACATTATTTAGCGACCTTCCCTGGGACTGTGATTGCGGTCACCCATGATAGATACTTTTTGGACAATGTGGCGGGTTGGATTTTAGAGCTAGATCGCGGTGAAGGAATTCCGTTTAAGGGCAACTACTCATCTTGGTTAGACCAGAAGAACACACGTCTAAAGCAGGAGGCCAAGGCCGAGAGCAACCGTCAGAAGACTCTGGAAAAAGAATTAGAGTGGATCAAGATGAACCCTAAGGGGCGTCAAACCAAAGCTAAGGCTCGTATCTCAAATTATGAAAGTTTACTGAAAGAGCCTTCTAAAGAGAAACTCTCTGAGCTGCAACTGTATATTCCTCCTGGTCCTCGTCTAGGTAAGAAGGTCATTGAGGCGAAAAACATCTCGAAAAAGTATGGTGATAAGCTTTTATTTGAAAACCTTTCCTTTGATATTCCTCCTGGCGGAATCGTAGGGATTGTGGGTCCTAACGGTGCGGGTAAAACCTCTTTGTTTCGTATGATTGTGGGACAAGAAAAACCAGATTCAGGTGAAATCCAAGTGGGAGAGACCGTCAAATTAGCGTATGTGGATCAGTCTCGTGAGTCTTTAAACCCTGATAAGACAGTATGGGAAGAGATATCTGGGGGCGAAGACGTTATGAAGGTCGGGGATCGAGAGATGAATTCCAGAGCGTATGTGTCGAAATTTAATTTTTCTGGGGGTGACCAGCAGAAAAAAGTAGGAGCCCTCTCTGGAGGGGAAAGAAACCGCGTGCAACTTGCAAAATTATTAGCTGGTGGGGCCAATGTGATCCTTCTTGACGAGCCGACAAACGATCTTGATGTGAACACGATGCGCGCTCTGGAAGAGGCTTTGGAGGAATTTGGGGGTTGCGCTTTGATCATCAGTCATGACCGTTGGTTCCTTGATAGAGTGTGCACTCACACTATGGGATTCGAGGGGGAAAGCCATGTAGAATTCTTCCACGGAAGCTATTCTGAGTATGAAGAGAACCTAAAAAAACGTTTAGGTGTTGATACTCTTCAACCGAAGAGGATTCGTTATAGAAAAATATCTAATTAAGTGTTTACAAGATAAAACTTTTAGATATCATATTCTATGTACGGTTATAGGAGGAATTAACCATGGCGAAAAAGAAAAAAGCAACTAAGAAGCCAGCTGCTAAGAAAAAAACAGCTAAGAAAACAACAAAAAAAGCGGCGAAGAAAAAGCCTGCAAAGAAAGCTGCTAAAAAAGCAACTAAGAAAAAGACGACTAAGAAAGCTGCTAAAAAACCAGCTGCTAAGAAAACTGCAAAAAAAGCCGCTAAGAAACCAGCTAAAGCTAAAACAAAAAGAAAGCCAAATGCAGCTTTCATGAAAGCTTTAACTCCAAGTTCTCAGTTAGCTGAAGTAGTAGGTTCTAGCCCACTACCAAGAACTGAAGTTGTTAAAAAACTTTGGGTTTACATCAAGAAGCACAATCTTCAAGATCCAAAAAACAAAAGAAACATCATTGCTGATGCGAAACTAAAGCCAGTATTCGGTAAGCCATCTGTTTCTATGTTTGAAATGACTAAAATCGTAAGCAAACACTTAAAATAAGCATATTTTGCGCTCAAGGCGTATAAATATTCTGAAAAGAAAAGAGTCTCGGTTGAGGCTCTTTTTTTTTTAGGGTATGGTTCCCTCTATGGATGAAAAAACCTTAGCCTTTATTGAAGGCATGAGAATAGTAGGCCGTTTGGCTGCCGACACTTTACGTGGAGCAGGTGAACTCGTAGCACCTGGAGTGACCCCCAATCAGATTGATAAGTGGGTCTATGAGTACACTATGGACCACGGGGCTACCCCTGCCACTTTAAATTATCATGGTTACCCTAAGTCGATCTGCACTTCGGTCAACGAAGTGGTCTGTCATGGTCTTCCTGACGATCGCCCTTTAGAAGAAGGGGACATTATCAATATTGATGTGACCAGCGCGTATAAGGGCTTTTTCGGAGACAACTCCGCGACTTTTTATGTGGGTGAGGTGTCTGACGCTGCTAAAAGAATCACTGAGGCCGCTTACTGGGCTATGCACAAAGGCATAGAGCAGGTGGCTGCGGGCAAGACCACTGGGGACATTGGATATGCTGTAAACAGATACTGTACCCGTCAGGGCTTCTTCCCTGTCGAAGACATTGGGGGGCATGGTATCGGAACGGTCTTTCACTCAGAACCTTTTGTGCCTTCAGTGGGTAAAAAAGGGCGAGGTTATGTGTTAAAGCCCTGGACCTGCATCACAGTCGAACCCATGGTCAATGAAACTTCGGCCCATTTAGATGAGCGCGCTATTCCTGGCTCCACCCATCACGAGTACTTCACTGCTGATAGATGTTTATCCGCACAGTTTGAACATACATTGCTAGTGACAGACAAAGGGTATGAGATCATGACACTGACCTCAGAAGGCAAAGAGGTTCGAACTTTTTAAACAGGAAGGTGCGCTTTAAACTTGGGGTTAGATTTGAGGTATGTCACAATACGGTATTTAAGAAACCCCTAATATGTAAAACAGTTTGAATCTGAAACATGGAATTAGAATTGAGATAAAATTTACTTAAGGAGAAAAAGGTGGAGATTATGAGTAATACTGAGATGAAGGCCAAAGCAACTGTGGACTATCGCGTGTGCAAAGAGGCTATGGAAGACCCTAAAAAATTTGAAGAGCTAGCACGTTGGGGACGAGAAGAGATCACCATTGCTGAAACCGAAATGCCTGGCCTTATGGCTTTAAGAGCTGAGTACAAGGGTAAATCTCCTCTTAAGGGTGCTCGCATCACAGGATGTTTGCACATGACCATTCAAACCGCTGTGTTGATTGAAACTCTAGTGGACTTAGGCGCACAAGTGCGTTGGAGTTCTTGTAATATCTTTTCCACCCAAGACCATGCGGCTGTGGCTATGGCGGCAGCTGGGATTCCTGTTTACGCTTGGAAAGGTGAAACAGAAGAGGAGTACAACTGGTGTGTCGAACAGACCATTGTGGGTTGGGGCAACACTCCTGCCAATATGCTTTTAGATGACGGTGGGGATTTGACTAATATGATGCACGAACCCCGTTTTGCTGAAGAGGCCAAACAGATCATCGGTGTGACTGAAGAGACCACAACAGGTGTGCATCACTTGTATAAAATGCTTCAAGATGGAAAATTAAAATTTCCAGCGATCAACGTGAATGACTCGGTCACGAAATCTAAGTTTGATAACCTGTATGGCTGCCGTGAATCTTTAGTGGACGCGATTAAACGTGCTACGGATGTAATGATCGCAGGTAAAGTGGTTGTGGTGAATGGCTTTGGTGATGTGGGCAAAGGCTCTGTGGGATCTTTTAAAGGTCTAGGCGCGCGCGTGATCGTCACTGAGATTGATCCCATCTGTGCTTTGCAAGCTTCGATGGAAGGTTACGAAGTGATGACCATGGAAGAGGCGGCTGCGTTGGGTGACATCTTTGTCACTGCAACTGGATGCTGCGACATCATTGTGGGCAAACACTTTGAAAAGATGAAAGATGGCGCCATTGTATGTAACATTGGTCACTTTGATATTGAAATTGACATGAAGTGGTTAAGTGCCAACTCTGAAGTGCGTGAGATCAAACCACAAGTGGACTTACACACTTTAAAAAATGGCAACCGTATTCTTGTTTTAGCTAAAGGCCGTTTAGTGAATTTAGGTTGCGCTACGGGACACCCTTCTTTTGTGATGAGCAACTCTTTTACCAACCAAGTGATGGCACAGATTGAGTTCTATCAAAATCCTAAGAAGTATGAAATCGGCGTTTATATGTTGCCTAAACATTTAGACGAAAAAGTGGCGGCCTTGCATTTAGGAAAAGTAGGGGCGAAGTTGACTCAACTTACTTCTAAGCAGGCAGAGTACTTGGGACTTAAGCCTGAAGGCCCATTTAAGCCCGAGCACTATAGATACTAATTTATTTGTTGTTACAAACTTTAGGAAAAAAGGAGTCCCATGGGGCTCCTTTTTTATTTGTGAAATTATATTTTGGGACTTCAGCTTTTAGTAGAAAGTGGTTGAGAAGAGGGGTTCTATCTGTCCGTTTTGGGGGGTATAGTGTACGCCTATAGTAGGTGAGGAGAATAACTTTTCTGGTCTATACCATCTGACACTGGCCCCAAATCCAAAGGCTCGCTCTTCGAGGGCGCTCATTCCAGCTTCTCTGAGCCATCCAAAACCAAAAGTCAGATCATAGGGTTCGTCAAAACTATAGCTGATGTCTACTCCAAGTTCGGAGGTGAGGCCTAGAAGCATTTTGCGATCTGTTCCATCCCAATTATGTAAAATAGCATCGAGGATGTTTAAGTTCGCAGCAAATTTAAAGCGGGAATGTTGAGGAATATAGTTGAAGAGAAATTGCAAAGCCATAAATTCTAAATCGACACCCTCATAAGTAGAAGTCGAAGAGCCATCATCTACAGTTTCTACTTTGTAGTTGGTTAGACTGTAGCCCAAAGACCAAAAGAATTCTTTTCCACGATAAAAGTTGTATTTGATATTAAAATTATAGCGGTGATTTTCAAGAAAATAGTATGTAAGGATTGTACCTATTTCTATACGATTTAAGACAGCATAGGTTGTAGACGAAAACAGGGCATGAGTTTTTAAATTTGCTCCTACAGCACGTTGAACAGCAAATTTCCCTTTAGGACGAGTCACGGCTTCTGCAGTAATATGAGGGGTAAATCGTGCCCGTTCATAAGATGTTTTTTCCAAAACTTTCTTCTGCGCCTTTGCTTCTGCGGGTGCAGGCTCTTCAGCCCACAGGCACATTGGCCATAAAAATAAAAAGAATAGCTTCAGCCAGGAATCCAAAATGTTTTTCCAACAATTCATCGATTCTATCTGTTTATTTGTTTTTAGAAGAAAAATTCACATAGGATAAATAAAATTTAAGTTCTTCAATGCTTTCGCGAATGTCATCCATGGCACGGTGGCCGTTTCTTTTTTTCATCTCAATGCCTTGAACCCAAAAAGGGATCTTCCATGACGTGACGTTCAGCAAACGGTAGTGAAGTGTGGCGGCAAAATCTTGCATGTGGTTGTCGATGAACAGGCGATCTTGACCGATGCTGTTTCCTGCAAGGATGGCGCGCTCTTCGGTAAAAAACTCTTTGGTCCAAGTGATCAGCTCTTGTTCTACAGTGTTTTGATCTTTACCACTTGGAATCAGCTCTAAAAGACCTGATTTGGCGTGATGGGTTTTGTTCCAGTCATCCATGGCATCTAAGATGGTTTGGTCTTGTTGGATCACCGCATGGTACTCGCTAAGTTCGTTAAAGTCGGTGTCAGTGATGATTCCAGCAACCTCGATGATCTTTTCTTTGGTGACATCAAGGCCTGTCATTTCGAGGTCCATCCAAAGGTATTTAGTGGGTCTTTTGTTTCTGAAATCCAATTTAGGCCTCCGAGGTGCTTAATTCTTAGGTTGAGGCTTAGATTTTAGCAAAATTTTTTTCGTGAGTCTCATAAAATATGGTCTAGGAGGACGTGACGCATATTTTAAGTGCTGAAAATCTGGCCAACTTTGACGGACTAAGATATGTGTTTTCCTTATGCGTAATTTGGGGCGGTGACAGTGGCAACGTCCAAGAAAATAAGTGGGTAAACGTTCAAGTGACAGATGGGTTAGCGGGCGAGTACCCTTATGTTTTAGATGTCTGATTTGGGGTGAGGTTTATGCAATTTGATATCTTTTTTTCGATCTGTCAGACAGAAGTCGATGGCTATATGCCTGATGAAGCCACTATGTTGAGGCAGTTTTTTGATCAGGTAAAATTAGCAGACGAGTTAGGCTATGGGACAGCTTGGATCGCAGAGACTCACTTAAGTTGTCAGACTCAGAAAAAAACTAGTTTTGCTGTGGTGCCAGAGTTTCAAGGCGAGATAGGTTTAAATACAGATGTTTTACAAATGGCCCATAAGACATTTTCTATAACCAAAAACATCAATGTCGGTTCGGCTATTAGAAATATTTTATGTAATGGTGGACCTATTGCTCATGCGGAAAGTATTAGAACTTTTTTAAAATTACACTCTTTAAACCCAGATGAGAAGCGCCGATTGCAAATCGGTTTTGCTTCAGGCCGATTTGACTTTGCCAACGAGCCTTACGGAATTCGCCCACGGTCCACTTGGGAAAAAACAGCTTGGCCTGCTCTAAAGGGAAAAATTTTATCTGAAGCCATCGAAATCTTTTTAAGACTTTTAAAAGGTGAGGTGATCAGTTCTGAAGATATACCTATTAGATATTTATCGGCCTCAGATTTTAGAACCCCCAAAGACTGGCAAACGGTAGTGAAAGACTACATCGCCATTGATCCTCAGTTTTCTGAAGATGGTTCCATTGCCATTCCCAAATTTTGGACTTTTGAAATTTTAGAACTGATTCCCAAAGAGGTGGATTTAAGTTTATTAGATTTAACGATTGGCACTCATGATCCTAATCTACAAAAATTAGCCAACGAGTTTTTGCCTGTATCCGTATTTAATTTATCTATCACGCCACAAGAGGTGATCGAAGCCACACATAAACGTATGGCTGAAGAGTTCAATGCTCAAGGTGGAGGGTGGACCAGAGGTCACATGCCCCGCACGGCTTTAATCTTTATGGATGACACCGAAGGTGCAAGTGAAGAGGAAAAAAACGCCAAGGCCAAAATCAAAGCCGAAAAAGCATGGACCAACTATTGGAAGGCCATGGAAGGAACACTTGACCCAGCAAAGGTGGCTCAGGCTGTGGGCAACGCGATTTACGGAAGCCCTACAGAGATCGCAAAGCAGATCAAGTCCAAGTACCACCCCGAAGACCGCCTGATGTTATGGTTTGATTTTAACAACCATGACAATGAGGACATTAAGCGGTCGATGAAAATGTTTAAAGAACGGGTGGTAACACTTTTGAACAGAATGTAGAATTTTAAAAATTTTAGTGTTACACATAAGTTTTAAAATAAGAATGTTGCGAAAATCTAAATATCCAAGTCACAGTTTCAAAATTCATTACAATACCGTATCAAACTGATTCAAATAAACGAAATTTTCTTATATAGTCAGACAAAGGTCCGAAACAGATATTATGGGAAAGTATAATTTTTTATATAAGTATTTTATAGTTTCTGCGTTAATGGTGTTCCCAATTTCCTATTCGGGCGCAGAAGAATCTGAAGACACTGGTGCTTTTGGCTTTGCTGCACCTAATTTTATTCCAAGTAAAGAAAATTTTTCAGAATGGTTTGACGACAGATTTCAAGGTGCAAAGGATTATTTTGGTAAAGAGTTAGCACGTAGTCATGGGCGTTTCGGTGCCTTAAGATTTACTCCCACTTGTGATAGTTTAGGGGGTAATTCAAATGGTAAAGATATTCAATTTTGTGATAAAGCTCAGTCCGAGATTAGAGGTTATTTAGTTGGGCAATATGCAGGGATTATTGATGAGAAAGTCCGAGAAAAAATAATAGAAAAAATTAAAGAATGCAGAACTCTTGATCGTGTTTATGCACAGATAAAAAGTAAAATCCAGGATATTACCACAGAAATTAAAAGTATTGATGGTCAAATCGCATCTGTAGTTGCGAAGCTTGAAGAACCTGATTTGACTGGTATTGCAGGTGCTGATGACGACGAAAAAACAAAAAAATTCTATGAGGCCAGAAGGAGAGAGCTGGACAGTCTGGAGTATAAAGCTAAATTGTTCAAAAGCAATATTGAGTTTTTAAAAACAGGAACGGGGGAGCCTCCTTATGAAAGGGATGGCCCGAATTTATCTTATATAAAGAAAAGATTAGATGATTATTGTGGACCTGTGGTTGTTCGACCCAGCGATTTTGGTGAGCAACAGACGGGAAGTCGTTTGCAGGTTAAGTATGATCCTGTAATGCCAGCTACAAAGGCCGAGATTGAGGTTGAAGTGGCTAGTGAAATTGTCGAGCCAGCGGCTGAAGTTGATGTCGAAAAAGAAAGAATTTCTCAGGCAGTAACGGTTGCGGATACTCAGGCCGACTCAGCAATCACTTTGATTCAAGGTACAGTTTCGAGAAAGGGTGAAGTCACAGGTGTGATTCCACAAATCAACCAAGCAAGAGAAATTATTGCAGCTGTTGAAGTGGGGCTTAGACGTGGTGGCGGCAACCTTGATAATAACGATGGTGTGTGTGTTGGTTTAGACTGCTCTACGGAACAACCACCCGTGGCGGCTCCTCCAGTCGTAGCCGCAGCCCCTCCAACTCAAAGAGGACCTAACGATGGAGCAGCTTATGGAGGAAATAATCCTTCTGACCCAGGTAAAAAAGACACCACAACAGATAATACAGGTGTCATGGCAAAAACCTCAGGAAACAATGGAAGTGGTGGATTTAATATGCCCTCTTTGGGTGGACTAGGATCAGGTACTGGTGGATCTAAGACGGACTATAATTCGCCGACATATTACGCCAAGACAGATATAAATAATGGAAATGCACCTAGTGGATTTACGCGCAATTGGAATGGTGGGTCCAATGCTTTTAATGGTTTAAATAATAATACTGGAACGGCAAATCGAGGTCCTAGTAGTACTGATAGTGGGTCAGGGACTGCTAATGCAGGATTTCTCCCTGCAGGAAATAATGGGGCTTCACACCATGGTGGTGGTGCAGGGGGAGCTGCTGGAAATTTAACGGGACAAAGTGGCGGTGATGGGACTTATTATGCTTCGTCTAGTAAAGTGACTTCAAGACCAGATAAAAAAGGCAACAAGCAACTCTACACTGCTAAAGATGAAAAAGTGGGAAGCACTAGTTTGGCTGCTCGTGAACAGGCAAGAAGAGCGGCCCTGGGTGCTCGTATGGACAAATTAAAAACCGAGAGCAAGCTGGCGGGTAAAGATGCCTTTGATCCTGATAAGTACATTCCAAAAACAGCAGCGGAAAGATTAGCTTTGGCAAGAGCTTCAGGGAAGCTGGGTGGCTTGCAAGCTGATGGTAAGGAATGGCCTAAGGACATCTCACGCCTACGCAATCAGAGCATTTTTAATTTGATGGGCAATGGTTATCAAAAACAATTCAAATAGTTTATGTTTTTTGCATAAACTGTTGCGAATAACAGTGATGTTTTTAATTAAATAGGTTTTATTTCTATATTTTGTCACATAATGAAACGTATTTGTGTTGAATGGTCTAGTAAAAACCGAAGAGTAATATATGAAAAGTGTAATTCGTGTACTTATCATAATTCTTTTGCCTCAGTTAGCCTTGGCTGATGGCGATGGTGGCATGTTTGGTATGTCAGCTCAACAGATGGACACCTTTGGTAGACGAATACGATTAGTTGAAGCTTTACAGGCCGAGGCTTACAGTAAATGCATAGGAGCTTATGGTTATAAGGATGAAAATTTTTGTAATCAGGTCTTTCAGGATAAGACCTTTGAAGCCTTAGATAAAGCGGACGATGCTATGTTAGCCAAGCTTGAAGAACGGCAGCGAGCTTGCCTTTACTTAGAAGCAGATAAAACTAAAACTGAAGGTGAAATTCAAGCTACTAAAGACGAAGTGGCACAGGCGGAAGAAGAAATTCAAAAGCTTGTTGAAGCCGTTATGGATGCAAGAGACAAAAATGTATCTAAAGAAGAAATGACGACTCTATTGGCTAAATCTTATAAACGTATAAGTGAACTACAGACTAAAGCAGATCAGCTATTGACAAAAATCAAAAAACTTATGGATGGCAGTGGCTCTTGTTCGTCTGCAAGAGGGAACACAGCAAAAGGACTTAAATGTATCGAGTCCCTTTTGACTTCAGAGTGTGCTCCTGCCGAATTGAAAAAAGATGAATTCAATGCGTCTTGTGATGATGAGTGTAAAGAGACCAAAAGAAATATCGATGATGCGCAAATGCAAGTGGCTGAACTTCAAGATGTTACCGTTGCGCAAGCTCATGTGGCACTGGTGAAAAACGTGACAGAGGATAGCCCTGAGTTAGAAACGTCTCGTGAGAACATTCGTACAGGTCTTGCGACTGCAACAGCAGATGCTCGTGATACAGAGGTTTTAATCACTGGTGGAACTTTACCTAGTGGCAATCAGCAAACAGATGGTTTAAAGCCAACACTTGTAGAGTCACAAGCTGCTTTAAGACAAATTCAACAGTTGCAAGGCATCACAGATAGTGATGTTGATAAAATACAAAGTGGCGGTTGTGTTGGAGCCAATTGTTCTGGCCCAGGTGGAGGTTCTCGAGTAGTGGTAGATACTCCTCGTCCAGGTCCTCAAGATGGTGCGGCTTATGGCGGTGGAAATAACGGCAATAAAACAGGTGATGGGTCTGATAATGGTAAAACGAATGCCATGGCCAAAACAGGTAGCGATAACAACGGCATGGGTGGGTTTGGAATGCCTTCTTTGGGTAGCAATACAGCAGCAGACTCTTCATTTGGTAAGACTGCGGATTACACCAATCAATATGGAAGTATAGCTAATAGATTTGAGGGTGGTGGATTTTCAGGAAACACACCTAGTGGATATAATGGCTTTAACCGTCCCTCAGTAAGTAATGGTCCTACAAGAAACTTAGCTAGTGTAGATTCTGGATCAGGTGGGTATAATGGATATTCACCCTCGGGAAGTGCTGGAGGGGGTTCTGGCGGATCAGCAGGTGGAGCTGCCTATATGCCGATGAATGATGGTGGTGGAAGCGGCGGTTATAATAATGGCAGCCAAGGTGCAAGCCGTCCTGATAAAAAAGGCAATAAACAATTATATTCTGCTAAAAGCGAAAAAGCAGGTGGCAGTGGCACAAGTTTAACCAGTCGTGAGCAAGCCAGAAAAGCTGCACTTGATGCCCGTATGGACAAATTAAAAGCAGAAAGTAAATTGGCGGGTAAAGATGCCTTTGATCCCGATAAGTATGTTCCAAAAACAGCAGCAGAAAAACTGGCTTTAGCCAGAGCTTCAGGTAAATTAGCAGGATACTCGAATAGTAAAGAGTGGCCTAATGACATTTCAAGACAGCGTGATCAGGATATATTTAACTTAATGTTAAAAGGTTACAAAAAGCATCTGCAAGAAAAAAATCTTTAAAGAATAAAAGTTCTGATGTAAAAAAATAGGAGTTCCTTTTGTGGAAACTCCTAATTTCTTATTTCTAACAATCATTTTATAAAAAAGAGAGTTAATATTCGTCTCTTAATTTTTAAGTGCTTAAGCTTTATTTTCTAAACGTATGATGAAAGCCATGAAATAGTCCGCGTTGATCTTCTTTAAAAGCCTTCGCATCTTTAATACGAAATTGTTCTAGGGCCTGCATCTGTTCAGGATAGGTCGGTCTAAATTTTCGACCTGACTGGCGATGGCGTTTTTCAAACTCATTAAGTTCGCGTTCTAGTTTTTCTCCGACACGATCAATAGCAAAGGTTAAGCGTACCACTTTTTGTTCCATATTTTTAGGCAAGCGTTCTGAAAAACCTAAATCCAGTTGTCTTGCAGTCCACGCAATTTGGGCTTTGATATAATCCACAGGGTAATAATAAAAACGATATTGATGCTTTTGCATCCAATCATACATGGCTGTCAGAGCCACATCCTTTTTTAAGATCGAAGGTGTTTTTCTTAAGTCTCTCCATTCTGCGATCAAGTCAAAGTTAGGATCGACTTCGATATCTGCAGGAGCAAAAGTGGTTTTACTTCGTATGCCCATAGTTTGAGTCATGTCATTCTGTTTCATCACTGTGGGGAACATAGGTAAGCGAATGCCAACGGCATCGTAAGCCATTGAAATGATCTCGGCACAAAAGATTTCGCTATGATCATAAGAGTTCATGGCAAAATCATAAGGAGGATTGTCATTAACAGAATAGGAGGAACGATTATGGGCTTGCATGCTTTGACGTTGGTATTTGGTCACATAATTAAAAATAGACAGTGCTGCATGGTGTGCGGCCTTGGCTTGGCCTCTAAAACGAAACAGCGCTACGCGAGCATTTCCATCTTGAGCGTATTTGGCAAAGCTTCTGGTAAAACTCCCCACTTCAATATGAGCCTCAATAGTAAAAACTCTGGGATCATTTAAAGCTTGAGCAATAGGAATCTCTGTCCCCACAGGAGCATTGATAAACACTTGGGAAAGATGAGAGAACTGCGCAGGGCTTTGACCAATTCTTGCAATCGCCGCACTGGTGTAGGCATTACCACGGCTTAACAGAAGATCCCCTGAACGTAGAGTCACGGTTTTGTTGAGAGACTGTAGAGCCTCTTTGGGGGACATCAATAAAGGACCTGCATTAGCATCAGTTTTGGCGTTAAAGGGAACGGGCTCAAGGGTGGTCACCAAAAAATAATCTTCAAAGTAACGGGTGATCACCAGCGCTTCACGAATGGCACTCACACATCCTGGTTGTGATAACCTTTTAAGTTGGTCGCGTAGATTGCGTTTTAAAGCAAAAGACTCTTTTAAAATAGCATCAAAATCACGAACTCCTTGGGCAAGATTAAAAAATCTTGGGTCCTTGCCTCTAAGCTCGTTCATAATTTGAGGCAAAGTCTTTTGACAGCTTTGATTAGTAAGCCCTGTACCTGTTAGATATTCATTAAAGGACTTTAAGGTGTTAAGTAAATCCGATTGAATAGAGGGCTGGGCATGGGCTGTCATAAAGCTGACACATACACTTAAACCCAGAAGGCTTTTAAGGACGTTAAAGCGCATAAATACTCCAATACTAAGAAAGACTGTCTCAGTTTAAAGCACAATGTATGCCAGCAAAGATAGAAATTGGGTATGATAAAGATAAAAATGTTAAGGAAGATATAAGCTTGTAAAAAAAATCTACGTACTAGGATGATATACGCCTAAATAAGACAGTAAATTCAAGCCTTTAAAAACCTATGATTTGGGCATGCTTATTGTATATAGAAGAGGTATGAAAACAAAAATCTATATATCAGTTTTAATCGCAAGCACAATCCTTACATCCACCGTGTGGGCTATGCCCAGCAACCCATGGAGTCGTTCCACCACAGAAGCCGCCAGCTCCTGTGAGAGTGGCCGCTGTTTAGCCACATCCCAAAAATCTAATATCATGAAATTCTGTGAAGAGTTAAAAGACCGAGCCTCTTGGACTCAAGATTGGCAATGTCAAAATACGGCTATTTTTGACGACGGAAATGACAGAAATATTTTATATAATCTTAGACGAAAACCAAAGAACTCATTAACTGCTGAAGAGAAAGCTATTCTGCAAGCGGCGGATAGATATGGTAACGTAGGCTTTTGTAGTAAAGCAGGGGGCAATGCGACTTTGATTATGCACAACGGTCGACCTGCGATTGTGACTTCGTCTCATATGTTTTATGATATTAAAACTGGAAAACCAAAATGTTCCAATAAAGAGCTTCAAAGTGCTTCTTATATGCCTAATGTATCTTATTATGACAGTGAAAATGGACAATATCCAAAAAGCCTTACACATAAAAAAATAGGTTTAGAAATGCCTCCTGTACCTATGGAAAGAAAAAAACTAGGTGCGGGCTTTAGGCCAGAAGATGACTTTGTAATTATTTATCTCAAAGAAGATATTACAAAAGATGTTATGCCTAATGGGAATATTCGAGGAGCTATGAGTTATGCTACTGGATCTGCTATGGGATCTGGTGAATTACATATGATCGGTATTGCTCCAGACATTCGTCAAGGATTAGCAACTTTACACCAAACGTGTAGATTTAAAGGTGTCAAGTTTGTAGGTTTGAGCCATGATTGTGATGCCGTTAGTGGTTCCAGTGGTTCCATGTTAGCAGTGATGCAAGATGGTGAATTAAGACTTCGAGGAATTCATATGGGTAGCTTTCAGGGTAATGACGTTGTTCCAGCTACAGACGATTACTTAGACTGGAACTTCGCTACCGATTTTGTTGGTAACAAACACTTGCGATAACTTAATATATATCGCAAACAACATTTCCCTTAGGCTTAATATTTTTAGAAAACCTCTGCTAATAAAGAGGTTTTTTTTATTTTATCCTCCAGTTATTTGATTCCCATAAGATATATATTTAACCAATTTTTCTCCGTCCAAAAACTAAACACCTGCCTATCCAAACTCTAAACACTGCATTCTGAAAATACAAAAACCACCGCCACCTCTTCTATATTGGTTCTTTTGTGTTAGTGGGGGTGACAATTTTTGGTACAGAACTTGAATCTTAAGTGTTTGGAGACATCCGTTTTTAACGCCATAGGGGGAGACCAATGGTTGTAAGATTTAAAAAGCATGGTGTGTGGGCCCTAAGCCTTAGCCTGTTCACGGCCTTAGTGTCGTTGTCATGGCACGCTTACCAAGGAGAAGCCCAGTTCTTTTCACTCGTAGATGAACCCGATGCTAGACATCCCCAAGCCACTGTAAGCATTCAAGACGTTTCCGTCTTAAAATCAGGTGCAGGACTTGTGTCATCTTCCGCATGTACACTTTCAGAAAGTGATGACAGTCCATTTCGTGTGGTGCAATACACAGGAAGCGGGACTTCTCATGTAGAAAACATTCGCGATCAAGGCGGTTCTGTCCTTTATAAAATGCCTAACTTCTCTCTTGTACGCTTAGTGGAAGGTCGTCCAGCTGCTGAGGACAATCGTTACTCTTTTGCAGAAGTTGTGGGAACCCATCAAGCTGAAGTCTCTCAAAGAGGAGTGATCGACACTTCTGAGGATTCTAAAGTTTATGAAGGCTACGTCTTTAATGACTCCTTAAGTAATATTGAAAACCACGTTTTTGAAGTTTTAGACTCCGAAGAAAAACTATTTAACGCCGCTTCGGCCAAACATACCTTTTGGATGGCCAAAGAGTCTAACGACAGATTTGTAATCGTAGACTGTCCATCAAGTTCAGGTAAATCAAAGCTTGTGGTGTTTGAAGTTTATGATTCCTCAGGTTCTAAAAGATTGGGACTTGTGGCGGTCGACCCTCAAGACGCTTCTATTTTTAGAAATATAAAAGTAAGAACCTTCAGTGAAACCAGAGCCTACTTTCAATCAGGAGGAAGTTCTGGCTCAAACGCTAATTCGGGTGGGGTAGTACTTCTGGGTGATGAAGATCCTAAATCTGGAAGTGGTGGCTCTGTCATTCTGGGCCAAGATGATGAAGGCCAATCAGGAAGTTCAGACGATGAGGATGAACTCGAAGATGATGATTATGATGCCAACGTGGAAGAGTCAGATAACGAATACGTCATTGACGATGTTCCGCTTTATGAAGGCAATATGGATTACATGATTTGCACTTCACAAACTAAACTGAATGTGCGCCCCTTTAATGATGTGAGCACGGTGCTGTTTGAAGCCAACCCTTATGAGGCGATCATTCCTATGGAGTCTTTTAATAATGACGAAAGATTCACTCAAGAAGTGGACGGCACGGAATATACGTTTCTTAAAGTTCAGTTCCCTGATCGCGATAATGCTATAGGTTGGGTTGCTGAGAGTTATGTCTCTGAAATATCAAGATGTGTGAGTTACCAACAAAGACTAGGGGACGACCAGCCTATCGTGTGTACCGCAAGTGGGACTGTCAATGTTAGAAACGAAGATTTAACAGACGTGCTCTTTCAAGCGGATCAGTTTGAACCTTTAGCGATCAGATCAGATGCTTCTGATATCGAAAAAGAATATAAATCAGGGGACGACACTTATACAATGGTGCCTGTGACCTTCATTGATCGTGGTAGCGAAGAGGGCTGGATTACTAAAGAGTACGTGAAAAAGAAAAAAGAATGTACTCCTTACAATACCCAATCCACTGCCAATGCGGCAAGTGGGGGATGCTGTAACTTCCCATTAGCAACACGCCCTACCCATGACTACACCACTGGAATGAGACGATTTGGTGCCAACAGAAGCAAAGGGAAACGTTTACATGCGGGTGTGGACCTTTATTCTAAAGATCGTGCGCCTGTGTACGCGGTAGACTCTGGGACTTTACGTGGATTCTATAAGTTTTACTATGATGTGTATGCCATCGAAGTGACTCACAATAACTTTATCATCCGTTACGGTGAGGTGTTAAACAAGATGCCTGCGGGTCTTAAAGTGGGCCGCCCTGTAAGAATGGGTCAAAACTTAGGTTGGATCTGGAAGATTCGTCAACTTAATGTTAAACCTATGCTCCACTTTGAAATGTACAGTTCTAAGAGATCAGGAACATTAAGTGGTGGTGGTAAGTATAAACGTCGTTCAGATTTAAAAAACCCCACCAGTGATATGAGAAAATGGGAACGCAAAAAATTTGGAACTTCTTACTAAGAAGGTTTGGATTGGTAAAACCCTAGTATATATGGGATAGATTTTAGTTGTTGATGAAACGTTTAGAAAGAAGATAAAAGCAGTATTGAGCTTTTTTAGAAGAATGAGGAATAAAATGAAAAACATTTTTAAAGATACAGTCATTAAACATCTAGAAGCCGTCAAAAGTTACGGTTTGGTGGTTATGGGTTTATTTTTGGTCTTTATGGGCTGTATGCGATACCAAGGGGATAAGGACATTCCAAAAGAAAAGTTCAATCAACCTGGCGAGACCGTTCCTGTAGATACTGAAGTTCCTTATGTCACTGACCTGATTACGGGTGAAGTGGTGGTGGACGCCAGTCAGTTATTGCCAGAAGTGTACGAAGGGGTTTCTGCCGAAGAAAAGCAAAGCCTTGTACAAATGGTCGGTACACTTTTGCAGTTTGGATTAGACTCTTCAAAGGGGTATGACAAATTATCACAAACCTTAAGAGACATGGGTGTAGACCCTTGGGTCATGCGTAATGCCAACGCTGATGACGCTTCTATGTTTTTTGTTAGAACTAAAAAGCGTTTGCCAGGAGTTAAAAACTTTCACGCTCAATTTATGAGAGACGGCAAGGACAGCTATACCCAACACATGTCTTTTGACTTTAAACCCTCAGCAGGTTCTCTTGAATTGGCAGAAAAAGCCATTAAGGCTTTATATCCTAAACTAGGTGCCCCGAAGTTAGTGGTGGGCAGCGGTGGAGCTGGGACCCTAAAGTCATGGGCTATTGAGAACGAGATGCACATCTTTATCCGCGTTTTGGATGAAGAGTTTGTCAAACAAAGACATCACTTTAATGCCTATGGCCCCGATGACGTCGGAGTGGTGAGAGTCACTATCGAAGAAGACATTGAACTGTGGTAAGGTCTTAGTTCCCTTGGCCATTGATAAGTGCTAGTGATCTATTTTGTCTGGGGTAGGTCGCGCCGTCAGATAAAGCTTTTTACGCTTGACGGTTGTCGACCACTTAAAGCTAAAACCAGATAATCTTTTTTACATTCCCTCTATGCGGCCCTAGGTTTTTATAGTAAAACTGGCCGCTATGAAAGAAGTTCAAGCCAGCTCTACATTTAAAAACGATATGGCAAAGTCCGTGTATTTTTCCTCTTTAGGATGCTCTAAAAATCTTGTGGATTCACAGGTCATGTTGGGGCACATGGGACTTGCGGGCTATGAGCTTAAGACCGAACCCTCAGAGGCCCAGGTCATTGTGGTCAACACCTGTTCTTTTATCGAAGAGGCGCGTAAAGAGTCGATCCGAGAAATTTTAGATTTAGCTGAAAACAAAGAAACAGGAAATTGTGAAGTGCTTGTGGTGTCAGGCTGTATGGCTCAAATGTACGCTAAAGACATCGAAGCTGAAATGCCCGAAGTAGACCTGATCATCGGTACGGGCGAGTACAACAAAATCACCCAGTACCTTAATGCCATCGAAGAAGGACGCATTGAAAAGAAGTCTTTTGTGGAAGTGCCCAAGTACATCCACACCGAGTTTGACCCTCGTCTGCAAACTACGCCTGAGTATACGGCATGGTTAAAAGTGTCAGAGGGCTGTGATCGCAAATGCACGTTTTGTATTATTCCTCAATTGCGTGGAGGTTTAAGAAGTCGAAGTGTCGAGTCTCTAGTGGCAGAAACCAAAAACTTAGTGGCAAGAGGGGTGAAAGAGATCAATGTGATCTCCCAAGACCTGTCTAGCTACGGCATGGACTTAAGCGAAGATAAAAAATCCCACCAACTTTATGAGCTTTTAGATGGATTGGAAAATATTGAGGGCTTGCAGTGGGTGAGATTATTTTACTATTACCCCGACGAGCTTTCTGATGAGGTGATCGAAAAGATCGCAGCTTCTAAAAAGATTTGTCACTACTTGGATATGCCTATCCAGCACTTTTCTGATTTAACACTCAGAAGAATGAATCGAAAAATTAAAGGCGAACTTATTTTTGACCGCGTAAAACGCCTAAGAGAAAGAATTCCTGATATTGTGATTCGCACCTCTGTCATCGTAGGTTTTCCAGGTGAAACCGAAGAGGACTTTCAAAAGCTGTATCAGGGCATTGCCGAATGTCAGTTTGACCACTTGGGTGTTTTTAAATATTCCGACGAAGAGGGCGCGCCTGCCTATCGTCTGGGTGGCAAAGTAGATCAAGACACCATCGACAGACGGTTTACTGAAATCTATGAACTACAAAAAGCAATAGTTACGCAAAAAAATGCCAAATGGTTAGGCAAAAAACTGCAAGTTCTTGTTGAAGGGTATCACCCTGAGACAGATTTACTGATCAACGCCCGCCACTATGGCCAAGCCCCCGACATAGATGGCCAAGTCATCATCAACGACACCGAGGGCATGATCTTAAAACAAGGCGACCTCGTCACTGTAGAAATCACCGATGTCATGGAGTACGACCTTATCGCCCGCATCCTCCCTTAATTTGGAGTTCTGATTTTATCTTGTTATTCCCTTCTAAAAGGCCCAGCAAAGACGGGTGCAAAGCGTCTTCGGCACGCGTTACCCTATGGGACCTTTCGGCCCCACAGGCCAACGCATGTCGGATACGCATTGCTCACTTTTGAGGTCCTTTTAGAAGGGAATAACAAGATAAAATCAGAACTCCAAATTAAGGGAGGACGCTAAGTAGTCTTGCTTTGGAGTGGGGCGGGAGTCTCGTTTTGTGACGGTGTATTTTGAGGCGCTCAGTTGTGTTCTGTGTGTCGCCAGTGTTTAGATTTTGTCATCCCTAGACTTAAGTAGAGTCTGTGTTTTTACGATAAGTTAAAGGTATGGCACATTGGTAGTATGCTGATACTGTGGAACGTTGAAGGGGGCTTAATGGGCAATTTCAAAAAACTATGTCTAATTGCATTTGTAAACTTCATCATCTTTGGTTGTGGTGGTGGAGGCAGTGTATCTATTCTACCAACATCAGATGCCTTTGATGAATCGGATTTAAATTTCAATCCTAATATGGACATCTTGTGGGTGGTCGATCCTTCCAGAAGTATGTATGACAAGGTGGAAAAGGTCAGAAACAACATCGAAGCTTTCGTGACCGACTTTATTAACGAAGGTTACCAATACCAAATGGGTGTGATCAGTACGGCCGCGTGGTCCCACGAAGAGTATGTGGCGAACAACAGTTTGACCTATCTGTTAGATGGTTCAGATCCACTTTTTGCAAGATTGCACAGTGGGGAGTGTGTGGATTATGCCAACACAGTCGACCCCATTTTAAATTATTTGACTGCGGATAACTTAAGTACGTTTATGCAGAAGTTCCAAAAGGTATTTGATGTGTACGGTGTAAGTATCGGAACATCAGGTTGTGGACTAGTGGGGCCTCCGTTCAGAAGCAGTTATACTACGCCCCCAAGTGGAAACATCTTTTCACAAGAGCCACCCTATGACGATTCAATTAGAGGTTTAATTGCTAACTATATTGATGAAGAAAGACCTCTTCAAAGTATGCGTGCGTTTTTAACTTTAGATCATGCTAAGCCCAGTGGTCCTTCAAGATTTTTACGTGATGATGCTTACTTGGCGGTGATCATCATTACCGATGAACCAGACAGCTCCGCAGGTACCGCTCAAGAGTATGTCGACTTTTTAACAACCATTAAAGGATCGACAGACAGGTTTGCTGTATACACTATTACTGATCCTGCTTTTACCGATCATAAGTCCGCTCAAGTTGCGGCGTTAACAGGTGGAAGTTCTTTAAATATTCACGGTACTCAGCAAGATTATATCAATAACTTAAATAGTATTAAGAACGCCATCTTAGTAGAAGCTACGGCTTACCCTTTAAATTATGCACCTGTTGTGAATTCTATTGTTGTCGAGATCATTCGTGAAAACGGAACAGTAGTTGCAGTGCCTCAAAGCGTAGGTGGCGGCCCAGGTTGGACATATAACCCCGCCACTCAGACACTGAGCTTTTCTGAAGAGTATTTACCTACTCCTAAAGATGCCATTGTGGTGAACTATACCCCTGCAACTTTTGTGCAAGGAGTGAGTAAACAACCACGGTTGGATTTAACCCATGCAGATGTTGCTGAAGGCAGTGCGAACTCCACCACTGTGGGTACGATCAGTCTTCGTAACGGCAATGCAGACCATGTGGGAGTTTTTGCGTACACGATCGAATCCGACACGTCTACGGGTGGTTTTGGAATCACCACCAATGGAGAAACCGCAGAGCTATTTGTGGCTGACACCAGCAGATTAGACGCTGACGATAAATCTCGTCATGAAGTGGAAGTTAAACTTACTGTCACTCGTGAAGATTCAAGTACAGAAGAAGTTAGCAAAACCTTCTTGATTCGTATTTTGGATGTTCCAGATAGTGATCCTATTGCCAATGATGATGCTTATACCGTTTCCGCTTCGAATGCTGACCCTTCAGGAAATATCTTTGTCACAGGTAACGTTTCCTACAACGACACAGGCTTAGATGCTTCAGAAACTCATACGTTTTCTGTAACCACTCCTGCCAGTGCAGGCAATGCGAGCTTTGTTTCTAACGGTGTGTTCAATTACAACGTAAACTTTTCTGAGCTGACATTTACAGGCAATGAAGCCGTAGTGACTTTTGTTTACGAAGTGGCAGGAACTGTGGCGACACCTCCTGCTTCTACCCCAGCATCAGATACTGCCACGGTCACTATCACCATCTTACGTGATAACCAAAATCCTATCATTGCCACGGTTCTTCCAGATAGAACTATTAACTTTACGGCTTCTGAAGAGGTCTTGGCGTTCAATGCCAGTGATGTGACATCTTTCCATATTGAATCAGGTTCTATTGCGGACCTTGTTAATACAGGTTCCTCAAGTGGTCTTACAACACGTACAGGTACTCAACCTGGCTTTCTAGGAACGCCTTTTGTGGAATTGAGTTTCCCAAGTGTGAAGTCTTACTTTGAAGTTCTAGAGTTCCGTATTGAGGGTGGGCATTCTTTAGGGAATGCGGTGCTTCAAGTGCTAGATGCTAACGATCGCGTGCTCACGCGTGAGATCATTGGCGTTGATGATGGGGGAGGATCAAGTGGAGCCAACCTCACTATCCCTGTACAACGTGCGGTGATTGGGAGAAAGATTAAAATCTTAAGACCTCAAGGTTCAGTGAACCCTCAGGGTGATCAAAGATTAAGTTTGGACAATGTGACAGTTTATGGACGAGAAGCCTTTATTGAAAACATTGACCTAAATACTTACTTTTCTGATCCAGATATGTTACCTGCTGATCCAGACAAGCATTGTGCAAGTCCATCGGACCCACGCTTAGACTGTTTAACTTATTATATTACGGATGAGTACGGTGAGGGTGCGGCTCCTGCATGGGCCACTCTTGCAGGCGATGGTCATAACTTAAGACTGATTCCACCGGCAGGTGCTGATGCCATGATTGGTGTGCTCGCTGTGGATAAGTTAGGAGCTACGGCTTTCCAAAAATTCCGAGTACAAAGAATAGGCTCTGGTAGCATTCAAAATGCTTCGCCGATCTCGTTATTGGCACTAGATGATGCAAAACGTGGAGGGATCACCTTAAAACGTTTTGGTGGAGAAAATGAAACCACCAATCCTAATACGGATAACAAAATCCGTCACGGTGAGAACGACAACTTCTTGTTAGACCCTTATGCGGGTGAAGCTATACGCGCGGCTATAATGGCTGGAGATTGTAATGGAAGTTCAGGAGTGTGTTCGTTACAGGCTTCAGGTTACCGAACAAATCCTAATTCGATTCCTTCAGCGATTAGAAGTGAGTTTGTGACTTTAGGTATAAGTAACCAAACGCCACATTTTGGTGATAACTATGGTGGAGAAAATGGTTGGAGCAATACTCCTATATTTGTGGATGAAAAGTATCCATCAGGGGACAGTTTAAATCCATTAAGTACGACTCCTCCTTACGCCTACCCGAACCGTAACTTCTCTGGAAGATGTTACAGTTCTGCGTTTATGACTGGCTCTAACAACTCAGGTAAGATTTATCCATGTATTACGGGTACAGGTAACGATGGACCGAACGACGTTCGTGGTTACGGCGAAACCTATACAGGGTACTTTGTACCTGCAAAAACAGGTGTCTATAGATTTAGAACACAGTCTGTGGATGACGTGGTTCAATTGCAAATGGCACCTACAGAGTACCAAGAAGACCTCTTACCTGTCTTTACAGCTAACCACGCCAATGGGGTAATGGTCACGATGATGGCCAGTTTATACAGCACTTTAGGTGGACAAAGCCCATCATCAGGTAATGAATTTGCCACAACACCAAATGCGGGTCATCCGACACAGATCTTCTTTGGTAGCGATCAGACCTCTTATCAGCATGGATATGTCTTGCTCAAACAAGGTAACGTGTATGTGATCGAGATTCGCTTTGCTGAAGGTGGTGGTGTCGTGGCCTTTGACTTCGAGTACAGCCGTAAAGACCAAGGTACAAACACGTGGGATGATTGGAAGGCCATAGACGCTTCAGTCGTGGTGCCATCAGAGGGTGGCGACAGGCACGACCCCATGATCATTGTAGGTTCATCTCTACCATTTGATGCCAAAGCTTTATTCTATGACGCCGAAGATGATGCTCTGGAATACACAGCACGCTTGGTCAATCCTAACGGAACTCAGTACGGTTCTGGTGCAGTAGAGCAAATTGGTTTAAGTATGGGAAGTTCAAGTGGAATGTTATCAGGAACTCTCAACTCAACTTACACCAGTCTTCCTGAAGCCCAGCGTCCAAGAGTCATCTTTAAAGCTAAAGAGCGATTCACATCAGCAGAAGCAGAAGTGGAATCTTTAGCGATCAAATTACAACCTTAAGCGACTTGGGTTTGTAATGAAAGACACCTTCTCACAAGAGGGTGTCTTTTTTTATGGATTTAAAATTTTCATCTTTGAAATCATCCAAGCTTATAACAAGATATTTAGGTCAGACAGCTACATTTTGAATGTATGGTCTTCTGGGGTTTGACCTCACAGAGCGGAGGAGAGGGTTGGGGATTTTGACGCCCCCTATACACTCCTTCGACCTAGACCAAGGTCGATTTCTTGCTGGACTCTTTTTTGGTACCCTAAAGAGGATTCAGCTTTTTAATAAGCATAAATAAATCTCAAACCAAAGTTTTTTAAAACAAAGGAACGTATATGAGTGTCATCCATAAAATTCTTATACTTATTTGTTCAGTGATTGTGCTGAATTCTTGCGGTGGCGGAGGGAGTGTTTCTGTTCTGCCAACTTCTGACGCTTTTGATGATTCAGACTTGAATTTTAATCCCAAGATGGACATCTTGTGGGTGGTGGACCCTTCTAAAAGTATGTATGAAGAGGTTGAAAAAGTACGAAGCAACATTCAAGCCTTCATCACCGATTTTATCACTAATGGTTATGAATATCGTATGGGTGTGATCAGCACTTCGGCTTGGTCAGAAGAGGCTTACCTAGCTAATCCTTCTTTGACTTATTTGCGTGAGGGTTCTGAACCTCTTTTTGCAAGGCTGCATAAAGGGGAGTGTGTGGATTATCCTAACGTGGATGATGACTTGGCCATTTTGGATCACTTGAACTCTTCAAGTTTGGGCCAGTTCATCACTAACTTCCAAACAAATTTTGATGTCTATGGTGTGAAATTAGGAACTTCAGGCTGCGGTTTAGTTGGTCCTCCGTTTGGAGACTTCTCGCCAGTACCTAACAACATCTTTGCCGAGTCGGCTTATGATTTATATCGTGGTGCGATCTCTGACTACATCAACGATGAGCGTCCACTACAAAGTATTCGGGCCTTTTTAGATTATGATAAAAACCATGCTCCTACTCGATTTGTTCGTGATGATGCGTTTTTAGCTATTATTATCATCACTGACGAACAAGATGCGTCTCGTGACAGTTTAAATCCAGAATCTTCCTATAACAGAGCGGTCGATGCTAATGCTCATTCTGCCCAAGATTATATTGATTTTATTGAAAACGACATTAAGCCGTCGGGCCAATTTGCCATTTATTCTATTGTGGATATGAATATATCAGACAACATCGCTAGAACTGCGGCTACGCTTTCTGGGGGAGTCGCGTTTGATATCAACGCTAATACAGAAGAATATGTCACCAACTTAAATAGCATTAAAGATCAAATTTTAGTAAGTGCCACAGCTTACCCTCTTCAGTGTCCTGCCGTAGAGAACTCGATCACAGTTGAACTTGTAAAAGCTGGTGGGGTAGAGATTAGCGTTCCCAAAGCGACTGGAGTTTCTGGGGGGTGGATTTATAATAGTTTAGCGGTGACCCTAGAGTTCACGGCGGACTACTTGCCTGCAAAAGGTGATTTGATCAATGTGAATTATACTCCTACAGGTTTTACTTGTGGTTATGGTGTCAACCAACCGCGACTTGTGATCGACAATGCTGAAATCTCTGAAGGTGCGTCAAGTGGTACACTGGTAGGTACAGTGTCACTCATCAACGCTGACGGAACTGGCGGTGTGTTTCACTTAGACGGAGATACATCTACTGGAAATGCTTTTAGTTTAGATGCAAATACGGGGGCTTTAACTCGTTCTGCGACGGGGAGCATAGACACCGAAGTTAAGGCCAATGAACAAGTCACTGTAAGAATCGTTCTTCCTGATGCCACAGAGTATGATCGTGCCTTTACTATCCGAATTTTAGACGTTCCTGACTCAGCACCTGTAGCTCACAGTGATGAGTATGTAGTGTCAGAATCTATTGTGGACGGAAGTGGTGATGTGAATGTGATTGGGAATGTGTCGTACAACGATAAAGGGTTAGATTCTTCTGAAGCTCATACCTTTGATGTCGTTCCTGCTTCACACACAGGAACGGGTGGCATTTTAGGGTCTCTAAGTTTTAATCCTGATGGAACCTTCTTGTTTAAGGTCAATGCCGCGTCTTTAATGCTAGGTGCAGGGGACAGTTATGTGCGTACTTTCCAGTACACCATCACAGATGAAACCCCCACTACAAGTGCACCTGCTACGGTGACCATTACAGTGACTGGGGAAAACCAACCTCCAGTGCTTTCAACAGTTATCGGTAACAGAACAGTAGCTTTTGATAACACAGTGGTGTCGATTCCATTTGTAGCGGGAGACCTTTCGGCTTCAGGAACTGGGGCAGGGGCGCTTGCAAATATCATTGCTGCAGGTGGAGCTGGTTTTCAAACATCAGCATCTGCGGGGCAAGCTCACTGGATTGAAATGCCATTTCCTACTGTAAGTCCTTTCTTTGAAGTGCAAGACTTTGTCATTGATGTGACTTCAGGACATTCATTGGGGAACGCCGTTTTACAAGTGCTAGCAGAGGATGATCGAGTTTTAACGCGTGAAGTTTTACCCGTAGATGAAAGCGGCACAAGTCTAACTATTCCGTTAGCAAGCGAAGTGATTGCGAGCAAGGTGAAGATCATTCGTCCCAATGGGTCGATGAATCCAGCGGGGCATAATTATATTGATGTGAACCGCATTCAAGTCAGAGGTATTGAAGCGGTTGTCACATCCATTGATTTAGATCTTCACTTTACGGACCCTGATGGAGAAGCCTTAACTTACTACGCCACAGACATTTACGGTGAGGGACCTGCACCAGCATGGGTGTGGATTTCTGGAAATGAACTTCGCTTTATTCCGCCTCCAGGTACAACAAATCAAGCTGTAGGTGTGTTGGCTCAAGATCCAAGTGGGGCCGCAGCCTTTACCACATTCACGATCACGCGTACAGGATCAGGAACTTATATCAATAAATCTCCTTTATCCTTGTTGACACTTAGTGATGAAGATCGTGGTGGTGTGTCGTTAATGCGTTTTGGGGGAACGGGCGGAGGAAACAATGTGGTTCACATTGAAATTGATAATTTTATCTTTAAGCCCTACATCACCCTAAATGGTGGGTATTATGATATTACAACTGACCCAGAGCAAACGGTTCATATTACAGGCGATGTTTATGGTAGTGAAGTTCATAATGGGTGGAATTCAAATCCTGTGCATACGGATGATAAGTATCCATTGAGCAGTTACAGTTATTGTAACAATACTATATTTACAGGGCAGTATGGTAAGATCATCCCATGTATTAACGCCAACCGATCTTATGGTGAGATTTACTCTGGATACTTTGTTCCTGCAAAGACAGGTGTTTATAAATTTAGAACCAGATTGATCGACAACACCATTATGCTTAGAATGGCACCAACGGAATATCTTGAGGATGCCATTGATGTATTTTTGGCAAACTGGCAGGATACCGCCTTAGAAGCTGTTTTACAAAGTTTAGCCCCAGGTATTGGAAGCCCAGAAAGTCGTAACAGCGAATTCGCAGGGCAAGGCACAGGGGGTTCGTTTACGAATTACCAAGCCCTTGGTTATGACACGAGCCTGTTCTTTGACATGGATAGCATCACACAGTCTCGCCGCGATGGTTATGTTCACTTACGTCAAGGTAACGTGTACGCTTTTGAAATGCGCTTTGGCGAAGGGGGCGGGGGAGTTCACTTTGAATTCGAATACAACTACAAAGAGCCCAGCTGTGATCCTACAAATTCTGATATGAATAACGAAGGTCAAGGCCCATGCTGGGATGGTTGGAAAGCCTTGGATGCTTCAGTAGTTGTTCCAGAAAGAGGTTCTAGTGCTTACGATCCGCAAGTCATTGGTGGTTTAGGAGGCGTAAGCTACAATGCCAGTCGCTTATTCTATGACCCAGAAAGTGATGCACTGGTTTACAGTGCCCGTCTGGTGAATGCCGATGGAACACTTTACACCTTAGGTGCAAGCGGAACAGGTCAACTTTCTGACATTGGTTTGACCATCAGTGCGCAGAATGGAATCTTAAGTGGAACACTCACTAATTTTACGACCCATAGGCCACGTATTATTTTCACTGCGACAGAGCGAGACGTGT
>JAMLIO010000012.1 GCA_023954155.1 Pseudobdellovibrionaceae bacterium
CGAACTCGCATTTCGACCATACACAATGAAAAAATAAATTCCCAAACTAAATCTGTAAATTACGGACGAGCTTGGTGGACGACGCGTTGAGGGTATGGGATGTCTATGCCCTCTTTCTCAAAAGCAATCTTAATTTGTTCCATCATGGAGTAATAAGTAGACCAATAATCCACAGCACCGACCCATATACGGAAAACTAAGTCTACTGAGTTATCACCAAAGTTTTGGATACCTACAAATGGAGGAGCTGGCTTTAAAAGAACTCTTTGGTCAGCCAAGGCCAGATCTAACATGATTTTTTTTACTTTTTCGATGTCGCTGCCGTAGCCTACGCCGACTTTGATTTCGATGCGTCTGGCGTTTTCGGCAGTGACGTTGACGATCACCCCACCAGCAAGAGGACCATTGGGGATGACGACTCGTCGATTGTCAGCGGTGATCAGTACAGTGTTAAAAACGTTAATGTCTTTCACCTCACCTTCCTGACCTTGGGCAACGATGCTGTCCCCAACTTTATAAGGTTTAAACACCATCAAAAGCACACTGCCTGCAAAGTTGCTTAAGCTTCCTTGCAGAGCCAAACCAATTGCTAAACCTGCTGCACCAATCATGGCAACAAAAGAAGTCGTAGCAATACCAACCGTAGACGCCACTGTGATGATCAGAAGAATTTTTAATAGAATAGAAGCAATAGAGGTCAGAAAATTAGCCAGAGTGACTTCCACTCCTCTTCGGATCAACGCAAACTTAAAGGTCTTTAAGATAATGCGAATGACAAAAAGACCGACGGCAAATAAAATGATGGCAATCGGAATACGCGGTAAAAACAGAACTAGATCATGAATTAACTTTTCTATGTATTCAGGTTTGATATAACTGTCCATATTTTCACTCTAATATTTACATTCATTTTTCATATTGATCATTTTCTACAACTCTTAGCACACGTATCTATTCCGCTACAGTTCAAGTTGAAAATTTTTGTCTACAATCCCAATTGAAAAAACTTATGTACCAACTTGCCTTTTGTACTTCTGATTTTTGACAGCAGCATTTCCATTCGTATTTCTAACGCTTTTATGTCTTTTTCTGATGGGCCCTTAGCCACATCCATTACACCACTGGCCATCTTTTTGCGCGCTAACTTTATGGCTCGTCTCGCACCTGGAATGGAAAACTTATCAATATGTAAAAACTTTTTCACCATCAACACATTTTCCACATCTCGTCTGGAGTACATTCTTTGATTGTTCGTAGCTTTTTTAGGTTTTAAAATGTCAAACTCTTGCTCCCAGTACCTGAGCACATAGGGTTTCACATCGGCAAGCTCAGCCACATCACCAATCTTAAAAGCCATCTGATCTGGAATACGAGCAAACATCTTTTCTAAAAGTCGGCTTCCTTCTACATCAAAGACTACCGCTTGAACCAACTCGTTGGTCTCCATGCTTCCCGCTTCATCAACGGTCTGGTCGATTTCGATGTCCATCTTTCACCTCGTCTATTAGGTTAGAAATAAAACTTACGCTTCTGTCTCTTCAGAGATCGAACCCATCGGCATTTCACCGTTGATCATGTCCTTTAGAACTTGACTGGGTTTAAAACTTAAAACACGGCGGGCATCAATGATGATCTGATCTCCTGTTTGCGGATTACGCCCTACACGAGACTCTTTTTCTCTGACTTCAAAATTTCCAAAACCAGAAATTTTAACCTTTTGACCATCGTTAAGACTGTCCTTTAAAGTTCCAAAAACCAGTTCGACAAGTTCGGAAGCTTCTTTCTTGGAAAACCCAATCTTGCTGTACACTCTTTCTACGATATCTGCTTTGGTTAATGTTTTAGACATAAATCCCCCTGTCTAGTTTGGTTATTTTTTAAATTTTGTTTCTACCGCTTTAAAGACACTACTTTGAATCTTATCAAGTTCTGCATCTTCAATGCTTTTGTTCTCGTCTTGCAAGCTGAGACTCACAGTAATGGCGTGACGTCCCTGCCCTAAACGCTCACCCTTATAGATGTCTTTAAGTTCTGTGCGAATCAGTTTTTTGCCCACCGCTTTGGATAGAGTTTGTACCAAGTCGTCATAAGACACGACTTCTTCCAACTCAAAAGTCATATCCCGTTTAACAATGGGAAAGTAAACTAAGGGTTTTACTTTGCTGTATCGAGGATAACCTCTGAATAACAATTTAGGATCAATTTCAAAATACGCCATAGGCACACGCACCTTGTGCTCTTCTAAAAGCGCAGGATGGACACTGCCGATAATCCCCACGGTCTTTCCTTCTACAATCACTCGAGCCCACTGTTTGGGATGAAAGAAAGGTGTCGAACCGTGAGCTTGTTCAATATTTTGAAACTTGTAAGACGTAATGCCTAATTTTTTAAAGACAGATTCCAAAGTAGTGCGTAGTCCAAATACCGTTAAAGATGAAGTCGCTTGCTGGGGAGGTTTGCTCCAGTATTGCTCTTGATGACCCCAAGCAATGGCTGCCACTCGTCCCTCTTCTGTGTACTGACCTTCTGTGGTTTTATAGAAAATAGACCCCACTTCAAAAAGCTGTCCATACTCACGCCCATACTTCCAGTTATGAAGAGCATTGGCAAAAAGTTGCGGAGCCAAAGCACTTCTCATCGCATCTAAGTTCTCATTCAATGGATTTTTGACTTTGATCTTTGAGTTTAATTGAAGCAGTCGGCTAGACTCAAAATCATGCAGCCCGTCTAGATTAAAATTGGCCAAAGGATTTGCAGAAACTGCGGTTCCGTCTTCTTGCAGTTTCACAACCACGCTCTTAATCGGTGAAGCTTGCATATCAGGATTTAACCAGGCATCAATACTCCCCACCAACTTAGCTTCTTCGATACTGGAAGAGAAATTATAATTGTAAGCTTGGTTTAAACCCAGTTCGACTAAAATATCTGACATCACTTTGTTTTGAATGTACTGAGGGTCTTGGGCTGTAGGAAACACATCTAACTGTGGCAAGATCTCTGGAATCTGATCGTACCCTTCAAGACGTCCGTACTCTTCGACTAAATCTTCTTTACAGAAAAAATCATATCTAAAACTAGGTGGAGTCACAGTATAAGTGTCTCCTTGTTTTTTGAACTTACAAAACAGACGCTTTAACCAAGTCTCAAATTTCTGTGGCTCCGCTTCAAACCCTAAACGTTCCGTAATGTCAGACACCTTCACATCAATGTCTTTGACAGTGACAGGACGTGGGTAAACGTCACTGAGTTCTGACACCACCTCAGCTCCAGCAATCTCAACGAAAAGTTCTGTGGCACGAAGGGAAGCCATGTGCACCATGTCCACATCTGTGCCTCTAGAAAATCTGTAACCCGCATCAGTTTCAATACCAAAACGTCTAGAGGTCTTTCTAACTGAAGAAGGCATAAAATAAGCGCACTCTAAAAACACTTCTGTAGTGGTATCTTGAATTCCAGAGTCTTTTGAACCCACTACACCCGCAAGACCAATCACTTTTTTAGCATCACGAATACAAAGCTCTTCGCCTGTTAAAACATACTCAGACCCATCAAAGGAGGTGAACACTTCACCTGCATGAGAGTTTTCGACTAAAATCTTTTGGCCTTCAATAAAACGCGCATCGTAGGCGTGCATAGGTTGCCCAAGTTCGAGCATCACATAGTTGGTGATGTCCACCACATTGTTAATGGAGTTCATTCCACAGCTGCTCAATCTTTGTTTTAACCACGCAGGGCTTTCTGCAACTTTGACTTTTTTAAGCATACGCCCTGTAAAACGTGGGCAGGCTTCAGTGTTTTTAACTTCCGTTTCGATGACAATAGATGTTTTATTATCTGCCACCTTGGGAGACAATTCTTTAAGTGGACGTCCCAATAGGGCTGACACTTCTCTTGCAAGTCCCCAATGACTTAAACAGTCGGCACGGTTAGGAGTCACACTGATTTCTAAAATGCTGTCTCGTAAACCTAAATACGACGAAACATCCTCACCTAAAGGCGCATTCGCAGGCAAAATTTTAATACCTTCAGACGTGTCGGCTAAACCGAGTTCGGATTCAGAACACAGCATCCCACCACTTTCTTGCCCACGAATTTTAGATTTTTTGATTTTAAAATCCCCTGGCAAAATACAACCAGGTAACGCCGCACACACCACATCACCTTGCTTGTGATTGGTAGCCCCGCACACGATCTGTCGAATCTCACCATCACCCACATCCACCTGACATACGGTCAGCTTGTCGGCATCGGGATGTTTTTTAAGCTCAAGAATCTTTCCCACCTTCAGGTGATCAAAGTGTCCTCGTTTTTCTACCCCTTCTACTTCTAAACCTGCTGCGGTCAATTTATCCGCCAGCTTTTCGGGGGCATCCATATAATCTGTCACATCAATAAAATCATTTAACCAATTTAGCGAGATCTTCATTAGAACTGCTCCAAAAATCTTAGATCATTTTCATTAAATAAACGAATGTCAGAAATTCCATATCTGATCATGGCCATTCTCTCTACACCAAACCCAAAGGCAAAACCTTGCCACTGATCAGGATCAAGACCCGACAGTCGAAAGACATTGGGATTCACTAGCCCGCATCCGCCAATTTCAATCCAACCTGTGTCTTTACAAATTCGACATCCACTTCCAGAGCAGATGGGACAAGTACAATCCACTTCTGCCGAAGGTTCAGTGAATGGAAAAAAGCTAGGACGGAATCTCACTTGGGTTTTAGACCCAAAAAAAGATTTAGCAAAAAACGAAATCACTCCTTTTAAGTGAGCCATGGACACCACTTTATCTACCCACAGCCCTTCAACTTGATAAAAGTTGGGAGAATGGGTCACATCACTGTCACAACGAAACACCGAACCAGGGGCCAAGATTCTTAATGGTAGACTTTCCGTCTTTTTGATATCCCCCGCATGAGCACTTTGACTTTGTGATGTGGCCTCTAAGGTGCGAATCTGAATAGGACTAGTATGAGTTCTTAAAACATGATCTTCATCAATGTAAAAAGTGTCCTGCATGTCACGCGCAGGGTGATCTTTAGGAAAGTTCAAAGCTTCAAAATTGTAATGATCACTCTCCACCATAGGACCTGTTCTTACGCTAAATCCAAGGCGAGACAAAATTTCAATCATCTCTGTGATGGTCAAATAAATAGGATGTTTGTGACCTATAGCCTGACTTGGACCAGGTAAAGAAAGATCCAAACGCTCTGAAGCAATCTTTGCCGCCAGCTCGTGAGTGGCCAGAGCTTGGTCTTTGGTTTCATACAAAGCCTCAAGTCCTTGTTTTTTTTGGTTGATCAACTGGCCAAACGCGGGACGGTCTTCTTTAGGAAGCTCGACCAACTTTTTCATGAGTCCCGTAAGCTCGCCTTGTTTACCCATGTATTTGACTTTTTGATCATAAAGCTCGGCACGGGTTTTTGCTTCTTCAAAAGCTTTTACTGCATTATCATAGATTTCTTTGAGTTTTTCCTGTAACATACTAAAAATACTCGATGAAAAAGGATTTTCAGGCAAGGTATGAGGTGGCATCCCAGATATTTGCGCATAGCATAATTCAAAAGGGCTACCCGATAAAATTGCCATTTTTTTCATCAACTAGACTTTGATATTTAGAACACAGAACCATAAAAGAGATCATGAAAGACAAAAACAGAGAGCAAAGAACTAAAAAAGCTGCAGCAAAAGACAACAATAAGGACTTCAGCCTGCACGAAATTGATGAGCGCATCTACGATGTGTTTTGCAATCATGGCTTTGAGGACTTCCCCCATAACCAGCGCCAAGAGCTGTCCCGATTTTGTGAGCTGTTACTGAAGGCACAAAAAAGACTCAACCTCACCCGCCTTCTCAAACTTCACGAGGTGGCCTTAAAGCATTTTATTGATTGTCTGATTGTAGACCAACTGTGGGATTTGAAGTTTCCTTTAGCTGACCTTGGCACAGGACCTGGGTTCCCAGGCATTCCGCTTAAGGTGTTGTATCCCGATGAAAAGATCATTTTGGTTGAGAGCGTGCAAAAACGAGTCAGCTACTTGAAGGACATTCGTGAGCAGATGGGCTTTAAGAATCTAGACATTCTAGGCCGCAAGTTTGACCCAGATTATCTTTACCCTTGCGCAAGCTTCATCACCCGCGCCTTACAAATGCCTATCGAAGAGATTTTACTTTACGCCAAGCCTTCTCTTCCCTCAGGTGGCGAAGTGGTACTTATGAAAGGTCCAGCTGTGGACAATGAAAATCTTGAGGACATCGCCAGTGCCATTCATGATTTTCGTTTAAAAAAAGTCATCCCTTACACTTTACCCCAATCTAACCATCACAGACGTTTGGTGATTTATGAAAAAATTTGAAAGCATTGAAAGCCCACAAAATGCCAAATTTAAAACCTGGTGCAGCCTAAAGACCACCAAAGGGATTAAAAAGACAGGCAAAGCCCTTGTGGCGGGAAAAACTTTGGTCAGTGAAATGCACAAACACTTTTACGATCACCCCTTAGAAATCCTCTTTACTGAAAAAATGGGAATTCCTGTCAACCTTGGCCCTCACACCAAGGCTTACCAACTCAGTGAAACTCTGTTTAATGAACTAGACCCTTTGGGACTTCACTTTCCTTTATTGGTCGTCCCTACACCTGAGATCCCAACGCTTCCACTAAATCCCACTCCTCAAGGTCTTCAAGTTCTGCTTCCTTTAGGCGATCCTAAAAATTTAGGTGCTGCGATCAGAAACTGTTTAGCCTTTGGCGTAACAGACATCGTGCTCCTCAAAGAAGCCGCTCACCCTTACCACTTTGCCAGCATCAAAGCCTCTTCAGGCGCTGTGTTCAAAGTCCGTCTGCAAGCTGGACCTTCCATTCAAGAACTCACAAAATCAAATTCTCTATTTTGTTTGGATGGCCACGGTCAAAGCTTAGTGGACTTTGAGTGGCCTGGGAATCTTTACTTACTTGTCGGCGAAGAAGGACCAGGTGTTCCCGACAGTCTTAAGGATCATAAACAAACTTTAAGTATCCCGATTGATGAAAATATCGAATCACTCAATGCTCACCAAGCATTGGGAATTGCTCTGTATGATATGTGTAGCAAAAAACACAACTCCAAGACAAACTAGGTCTTAGTCGATTTAAAAATAAGCACTGGATTTTTAAAGGACAGATGGTAACCTGTTTATATGTGGGGACGTCTGTTAAAAGTTTTTTTATTACTGCAATTGACTTTTTTGTTTAAAGGTCCCTCTCTGGTTTCTTATGCTAAAAATACAAAGTCTCTGTCTTCAAGTCTTAGCACTTATGCTTCAGAGTTTTCGCTTCCTCCCTACAAAGCCCGCGTGCTTGTGTATGAAGGATCACGCGCCAGTAAAAATCCTTGTTATGCTAAAATAGAAACTTATGGCAAAGCCAACATCAAAGACTGGTACTTTTCTACAGGTGACGATCAGCTTAAATTAGGCTTTGAACCCGAGTACCGCGAGATCAAACCCAAGACTGTGAAAATTTCTGGTTCATTTCAAAGCTTTCGTATGGGCAGTATTTATCAAATCCCAAATATGTTAGCCTCAAGCCAAATCCGTTCTACCTACGCCATCAATTCTGAACTGGCCTTAGAAGAAGATGGTTCACCCAGAGCCTTCAGTCTTGTGGTTAAAAACAAAAACTTTATGCGAGAGTTTCCCGACAAAGACTTCATCTGTCATGATTTAAGACTGATGAAATACTGGCCCTGCTATCAAGCCACCGACGGTTTTGAACTTCGCAATGGCTGGTGCACAAGAACCGACCTCGAAGGCGACATCAATTTTTAGAGCCCCACTTCACCCACCTGACATTCACATCTTTTAACCTTTGCTTATGGGCCCAAGCTCAGGTTTGGGTTTGCGCACTCGAACCACGGAAATCGAAAAGCAAGATTTTTTATGATGGAATTAAAGACTTAAAGGTAAAAGCTGCTTTTGCAATTGCGGAGCGGGAGCCTCTTTCCATAACCCGATGAGATAGCCTCCTCCACCAGAGCCTGTCAGTTTGCATTGCTGGGCCCCACCTTCTGTCAAAAGTACTATGGCTTTGTCTACTTCTGGAGTCACTAGATCCCACTCCTCATAACACTGCTGTCCCAATCTTAGGCCCGCCTTTAAAACATCAAAGCCCTCTTGGGCGTCCATACAAAGCGCTCGTTCACACATGTCCACAGACTCTTTCATCTGAAAGTCCATGCGGGCAAAAAGATCAGGCTTTGTGGTTTGTAAGGCCTTCACCTTATTCACACACTCCAAAGTCACGCCTTTTTGGCCAGTGTAGTATAAATACAGTTGAGGACTCCACTTAGGAGTGAAAACCTCGACAGGTTTATGGCGGATGTATTTGATCGCACTTTCATAAAACGCAATGGCAATATCAGCCCCACTGCTCTCGCCATGGAACTGATCTTCTAAAGATCGGCAAAATTCAAAAAGCTGATCATCAGCAATCAAACCAAAATTGCGCAACAAACGCCCGACTCCTACAGAAATAGCTGCCGAAGCCCCTAGTCCTCCACCAAAAGGAAGATAGTTCACAAGCTCTAAGCGTCCCGTAAGGTCTCGTCTTGATTTCCCCAATTTTTGTAAAGCCACTTCTAACAGACCCCAAAATAAAAACTTAAGAGGTTCGCCATGAGGGCCAGACATGACCGCATCAAAATACTCTTCAGAGGGTTTAAAGTGCATGTCTATAGAATAAGATTTAATAGGAAATACTAAGGCAGGGGCTCCACGAAGCACCGCATGTTCGCCTGATAAAATACATTTTGCATAAAGTGATTTTTTAAATTCAACCAAACAGGAAGCCCTTATCTTAATATCTTAGGATTTGAATCTCTTTAGACCATTTTTCGCAAATGTTTTCCATCATTTCTTTTTGATTAGATCGAAATAAGAAATGAATATTAGGGCCCGCATCCATGGTCACAATAGGACCATCCCCAATCATCTTCCAGTAGTCGCGAATCCAATTTAAAACTTTAATCGTCTCAGGCACCATATATCCAAAACTAGGAACACTGGTTTCAAACAGAACGTGCATATCCCAAAACTCAGCCCAACAGATTTCATAAGCCTTTTGCCAGTCTTTATTTTGAAAGGCCTCTATCAAATGCAACATTCTGGTTTTAGCCCGATCAATGCGACCATCAAACAAAGAACTGCTCACCACTCGTTTATGGGCTTCACTGGAACTGACTTTTTTAACAGAACTGTTCACAACAAGCACCATGTGATGAAGGTCTTTGTAAGGCAGTTCAATCTCTTGAATGGCATCATGACTCCAAAAAGACCAAGGAGAAAAAAAGGAGCGGCAAGAAGAACCTGATCCCAAACGGCTGAGAGCTGCGATGTCTTTTTGTGGAGGTAAAGAGCGTTCTGTCAGCTCACAAATGGCTTTCACAGTCACTTTAGTCAGTGCCGCAAAGCTACTGGCAGAACTGGCCAAACCACAATCGTGAGGAAAATTATTGCCAGACTTTACAATAAAGTGTCCGTCATATTGAAAAGAATCTTTGATTTTTTTTAAGAAATTTAAAAAACGTGCCTCTTGTTGTCCAGACAAATTGATATTAGCACCAGGCAAAGGCTCAAAGTGATCTTGCCCATCAGGGCTAGGTGCTAACTGCACCTCCGTGGTCAAGTGATTAAGAGTGTAAGATAAAGTGGGATTGATAGTCTGATTGATGTCCCCTTCCACCTTGCCCATATACTTGATCAGAGCAATATTTGAAGGTGCTTTATCTATCCATACTTTATCCATACTTTGCCTCTTTGAGCCTCGAAAAGCTTCTGGAAACCTCGGCCTATTTAAAAAACCCAGCCTTAATTTCTTAAAACGGACCTCTTGCCAAAATCCTTTCTTAAAAGTCTCTTGCTCAGGGTCTTAGTTGTGGGTTCCTTTTAAAAAACTAATTTTTAAAAACTACGCCATCTTCATCTGTCACAAAACGCAGATCGTCCGCATACAATGTACCTATCTCGTTTAAGACCTGATTTTTATACTGCTTTTTACAAAAAACAGCAACAACGTCTGCGCCTAAAGCTCCGCATCCCTTAGCAAAACTGATATTCGGCACATCATAAAGACGTTTCACAATGTCGAGAGTTTCAGCACAAATAAGGTCAGATTCTTCTAATAAACCTCTAAACGTTGTCATCGCTTGAATAAAACCCTCTTGATCTTCTTGGGTGTATTGGAAGGACACCTTTTCACTTGCAGACAAAAGAGGTTTTAAAACATCTGAAGATAAACCAGAGACATGCTGATGAGTAAATACTTTTTTCTTGGTCTTAAATAACAGAAAACTAAGACGCGTAAAGGGCCACGGTTTCACCATAAGACGTAACTGACCTGATAAAACATGGATTACATTGAAGTTGGATTTAAGCTGAGTCACCAGATCGTAACCACTAGGAGGCAGAGCTTGCGTACCTGCGTGAGGAACAATCTCACGGTAAAGCTCCCATAATGTCTGTATGTCCATATCTAAACGCGACTTCAGCTTGTAGGCCACATACACAAATTCTGCTGTGGACCTGCCAAACCCTCCTGCTCCATGATGAGGGTCAAACATCTGACATGAGGACAGGGCCTTGACCTCCTCGGCTGGCAAATTCAACTTTGCACGCGTATGATCAATGAATTTTCCCGCAGGGCTTTCTGGATGGAAAGTAAAATCTTGGGACACTTCTTGCTGATCTAAAAGAATTTTTGCGTCAGAAAAAGCAAAGCAAGGTTCAGTGGCAACAAGGCCCGCACTGCCACCTTCAAGAGCGGCATACTCGCCCCATAAAAAGGTTTTGCTGGGAACATAAAAGATGTCGCTACTTGATTTTAGGCTCTTCATGCAAGTCTCTATTTCTTAAATCATTAAGAGCATCAATCGCCTGACTTAAAGAAATTCTTTTTGTTGCACGCAGGATCTCTTCTAATTTTTTTTGCACAAACGGGGTTTCTGACTCTTTAGCACCTGCACTTAAAGCCAAATTTTTAATATGTAACTTCATGTGCCCTTCAATAATCCCCACCGTAGATAAGGCTTTGATCGCACCTAAGTTTTGTACCAGCCCCACAGCCGCACAGATTCTTGAAAGGTCATCCGCAGATTCAATGTTCATCATCTTAAGGGCCATCGTTGCAAAAGGATGAAGTTTTGTAACTCCACCCACAACACCCACAGAAATCGGAGCAATCAATTGTCCAGTTAAAGTTTTGGCACTGGGGTTCGCCCACCACTTGGTCACAGAACGGTATTGGCCATCTTCTAGAGTGGCATAAGCGTGCATCCCCGCTTCCACCGCGCGCCAGTCGTTTCCTGTAGCCATCAAAATAGGATCAATCCCATTAAGTACACCTTTATTATTTGTAGCTGCGCGATAAGGGTCAAGTTGGGCAAAAAGCGAGGTCTCTTGGATCTTTATGGCTAAGTCAGGATCAATGTTGTTCATCACAACTTCGGCCTTCACCAAACGAGTGTCCGTGAGGTTACTTAAAATCTTCACATTCACTGTCTCGTCAGTAAGGTCTTCAATGGGACCAGCTAAAAACTCACACACTTGATTGATGATATTCGCACCCATGGCATCGCAGGTCGCAATCTCAGCATGAATGACCGCCATCGTGTAAGAGTCGGGACGAGTGATATAACGAAGTTTTAAATCTCTGACTCCACCACCTCGGTCCACTAAACCTTTGGCAGGAATTTGGTTCGCCAGTTCTATGAGATGTTTTTTAATATTCGCAAATCTGGTTTTAAATTCCTCAGGATTTTTAAGGATGGCAATTTGAATTTGTCCAATCCCTACATGGCCTAACATTTGGGTTTTAATATGCCCATTGCTTTTGACCCACTTAGCGGTTTTGCTTGCGGCTGCAATAATAGAAGTCTCTTCCACAGCCATAGGGATCAAAACAGGTTTGTCATCAATCACAAAATGCGTGGCCACACCTAAAGGCATTGGGAAATATCCCAAAGAGTTTTCAATAAATTTTTCTGCTAGGTCAGGCTCTAAAAAGTTACTCAACCTAAGCAGTCGCACGTCTTCTTTTGTCAGGTAGCCTAGATCTTGAAGGATCTTAAAGCGGTCTTTACGTTCTAACTTTGAGAATCCCTCAAAAGGATTTAGTTTTTCCATTCCCAAACTCCATTTTTCTGACACGAAACAGGGTCTCGATGTCCTGTGCAAAATAACCCGACTCTAGTTTCATACTCTAGGATCGCCATTAACTCTAGGACTTTTTCTGTTCCCTCAAGGGCAGCTCGCAAGAAGGGCTGCGCCACTCCCACCATTTCAGCACCCATGGTCAAACACGTCACAACGTCTAAGCCTGTCCTGATGCCTCCTGAAGCCCAACATCTTTTGTCCTGCATCTGTTCACGGTTGGCAAAAAAAGCGTTCAAACTTTCTGCGGTGGTGTGCCCCCAATAAGAATAGGTCTCAGATGCGCGTACATACATAGGGTTTTGACTTCGTCCCCCCTCTATACGTCCCCAATGCGTTCCACCCATACCCGCCACATCAATGGCATAAAGATTAGGAATCTTACAAAGTTCAATTAAAGACAGTAAAGAAAATCCACAACCCGTCTCTTTAACCAGAATCGGCACAGGAGAAGACTCTGCAAGGTTTCTAAGAGCCTCGACTCCTCCCTTAAAATTCGGAGTTCCTTCTTCTTGCATCACCTCTTGTAAAGCATTGAGATGAACCACAAAAGCTTGGGGCTCTAAATGATCAATGAGTTTTAAAACTTCTGTCGCCCCACTTTCAATCAGTTGGGGTAGACCAATATTTCCAAACACTTTCAGTGTGGGGTACTGCTGCTTACGGCTCTTCCATTCTTCTTTGGCTTTAGAGTCAAAAAGTTCACGACGTTGTGAGCCTACACCCATCAGCCAATTTTTTTCTACACAGGCTTCAAACAAAGCATGATTGATTTTAGGACTGTCGGAGTGACCCGCCGTCATAGAGCTGACAAAGATAGGGGCATTCACTTCGAGTTGACCAAAAACTTTAGTCTTTAAATTGACTTCTGAAAAGTTAAATTCAGGCAAAGCCTGATGAAAAAGTCGAACTTGGCTGGAGGGACTGAGCCCCACTTGATGTCTCACATCTAAAGACTGAACAATATGATCCTTTTTACGAGATTCAAATGTGGCATCATTCATAGTCGTCGACTTCCTAAAATAAAAAAGAGCATGAGGCTGCCCATGCTCTTTGAAGTTTTAATTAAAATCTCTTGTTCACCTTTAGCGGGCAACCACGTTTAGGCAGACTTCACTTGATCCGCTATAGCTTTAAATGCAGCCGCATCAAATACCGCTAAATCAGCTAAAGCTTTACGGTTAAGTTCAATGCCTGCTTTCTTAAGGCCACCGATAAATTGGCTGTAAGATAGACCGTTGATTCGTGCAGCAGCGTTGATTCTTTGAATCCAAAGACCTCTAAAATCACGCTTCTTCACTTTACGATCACGGTAAGCATAAACTAAGGCACGGTCGTTTCTTTCCTTAGCAATAGTAAATAAACGACTTCCTGCTGAGTAGTATCCACTAGCACGCTCTAAAACTTTTTTTCTACGTCTTCTGGCGACGATTCCTCTTTTTACTCTCATCTCTGACCTCTTAACCTAACAATAGTTCTCTCATGGTTTTTTCTTCACAAGGACCCACATGAGTCATGATTCCTAGGTGTCTTTTACGCTTTGACGATTTCTTAGAAAGAATATGTCTTAGACCTTGTTTTTTTCTTTTGATTTTGCCGCCTGGCTTTAGACGGAAACGCTTTTTCGCACCACTGTGCGACTTCAGCTTGTAGCTCATTTTTTCTCCATTCCCATAAAGGCGAAGCTTCTTAAATGAAGCTCACTTTGAGGCCCTTACTAGATATCAGGTCTAAATCTATAAACATAAATCCCTGAACTGACAAGCATAAAGGCCTTTTTTCTGAGTTTTTCGCTATTTACGGGCTTTTAAAAAGAACCTATGATGGTGGGCATGAAAAGTGACGATCCACAAAATCCCCAACAGCCCCCAGAAGTGAAACCGCTTCCTCCACCTGTGAAGCTTAGCATGTTGGACTTTATAATTACTCTTCTAAGTCCTTTAATTATTGGAAAAAGCTTGGTTTTTTATTTTGGCACCATGTACTCAAGCCATCCAGGACAAGGTTATGGATATGCCATGATTGCCGCCATATGCTTCACGCTAGGAACCTTAGGGCGGTTCCTTTGGAAGTATCGACATTACAACGACGAGTAAGAACGAGTCATTTCAAGGACTTAATGCACATCTTAATTTTTACAATGTAAATTACAAAATCATATATCTTCTTGATTTTGCTTATATTTACGCGGTAACTATAGTTCATGGAAAACGTTACTTTACGCCCCATCATCAGCACTTACCAAGACCCCGTCGACTTTATCAAAAGTATGCTGGAGTACCGACGCAAAAGTGAGCCTCACTTTTCGGTCCTTAAAGAGACTCAGTCTTTAAGAAAGGTTTCCCCTGCGTTGATCTCTCTGATTCTTAAAGGTAAGCGACGAATCAATCCTGATCGTGCGGATGAGCTGGCCAAACTTCTAAATTTGAGTGCTTCAGAAAAATTTTATTTTAAAAATTGGCTGCAAAGTTTAGATGCCGGTTTTACTGAAGAACTCACAACACCAAGCGCACCTATTCGCTCGCGCAAAGACACTGGGATTCATCTTTTGAATGATTGGCTCAATATTTATGTCAAAGACTTATTTATGATTGCTGAGATTCAAAAAAATCCACAGTTAGTTTACGAAAAACTGTCTGGCATCGCCCCTCCGCCTAGAATCAAAAAGTCGATGGATTTTTTACTTAAGTACGGCTACCTCAAAAGAACCCCACAAGGTCATATTGTTGTAGACACCAATCTAGATGTAGCCGAGTCCCCCATCCCTCATCGCAAGATCAGGCAGTTTCACAAAAAGGCTCTAAGTATTGCCAGCCATAATCTTGAAGTTTATTCGGTGGCAGAACGAATTGCCAACACCTTCACTCTAGTTCTGGATCAAAAGCAACACGAAGAACTGCGCGAACTGATTACAGAATTTGTTGAAAAACTTAAACTATTTGCAGAGAAAGCCCCAGAAAATAACAGTCACATTCAGCTCTACCAACTGATTATCAACTTAAGCCCTACAGGAGGACAACCCAATGACAAAGTCACGGATGAAAACTAACACCTACAAAATGGCCTTGTCATTTTTAGCACTACTGTGCTTCACCGCCCTAGCAGAATTTGCTTCGGCAAATACGTTTGTAGGCAACGGCGGCACATCAGGGGACGTGGAGCTTAAGATCACCCTAGAACAGATTGAGAAGACCTTTACAAAAATTGCCAGAACTCAAAAAGTAAAGGATCTTGAGCTTTGTGAATGCCCACCTATGTGGACTCAAAACTCCATTTGTCGACCTCTCAATCAACTGCAAGAGTCGCAAAAGAAGTTCTGCCAAAAAGGACTTGTGAGTGTCACACCCCAAGTCTTAGACATCCTAAAAAATAATAAAGCTTATTTTAAGTGGACCCACTCCTCTATCAATGTTCTTTCACATGAGGACCACGAAGTTGCAGCTGATGCTGTAGCCAATATTAACGACCACACCGTCACCATAAATAAAGATAACTTTTTAAAAGCGTCTCAAGCACAAAGAGTCTTTCTGCTCACTCATGAGCTGATGCACTTGATCTCTTTTGAAGATGGGAGGTTGGCAGATCAAGGCCCTGTGGGTCCTTTCACCAGCGCTCAAGGACAGCGCGAATTTATCAATGCCATGGCTTCTTCTATTGCTACCGAAGCGAATTCTCTTATGCTCTACCACAACTATCAAAGAGCCTTACACAGATCGCAAAGCCACGTAAAAAACTGGGTAGACTTGGGATTTGTAGGTTTATTTTCTGTCAACCCCAGCAGCAACACCTATGATCAAGATTATTATGGAAGTTTTAAACTGAATTATCGCCGTTACTGGAATCTGAACTGGGGATTCAATGCGGGACTGCGCGGAGAACGCGCCACCGAAGATGTTATGAGTGACACCACCATCGAAGAACAGCTTCAGGTGTACCACTTAGGAGTCAGCTATAGGTTCTTTAATAATGCTGATCCACTCACTGCTTGGGGACAATCTTTTATCAACGTCGACCTAAACTTTGAATACACGTTAGCAGATTTAAAAGCCAAGGACAGCTTCACGTCAGCTAAAGACGATGATTCAGGCATGGGTTTAGGTTTATATGCTCAATACTATTACCCTTTAAGCAATTCGTTTTGGATTCATCTTGGGGTGGGAGTGAACCAAACTTTTTACAAATATAATGTTTTTAATTTAGAAAAAAATGATACAAAGGTGTCTGGAACTTTAGGAGTCAGCTATGGATTTTAATTTCAAAAAATATCTTCTTAGTCTTATTGCACTTATTTTGATAACTGGATGCGATGTTTTACCTGATGTTGAAGGCGAATACCTGATTGGGAACAGTCTTGACTCTATCTCTTCACAGAGCGATCAAGGTAACTCGCAGATTGTCAGTTTTTTTGATAGCAAAATAAAAAAGATTCATATTTTTGATCTGCAAAACCTGCAAACCCAACAGAGTTTTAACGTCAAAAATCCTAAAGACGATCATTACCTTGTGGCCAATAATGACATGTCTTATGTGATTGACCTCAGCCCCAGCCAAATGTCCATTTATCGTTCGACAGGCACAGCCATTCACAACCCCATACGTTTTAATGGACGCCCTATCTCTGCGGCCTTTGCCAAGGCAGCAGGTCGATTAGTGGTCTACGATGATCTGGCCTCTGTAGGTTTTTTACAACTTGACCCAAGTGGTGAAGTCACAGACTCTTGGGTGGGTGGCCCTGTCATCAGTCAAAATCATAGCATTGTGTCTGGAGATCTGTCCCCTGATGGGCAAACTCTTTTATTAGGACTGAGCAGTGGAGACCTCGCCATTATTGATGTGACTCAAAGCATGGCCAACCAGAGTTGGGTCTATGAAATCGCTCCTTTAGGAATTAACGATATCAAATGGATCGCACCTCTGTCTAACACTCAGGCCCTACTGCAAGATCAATCCTCTTTGATCCTCTATGATTATCAAAACAAACAAGTTGTAGATACAATGGCGATGAGTTCTTTAAGAGTGACTCTGTATTCCAAACAGAATGACCCTCACGTCTTATACAAAAATGATTTAGGGCACACTATTTTAGTTTACGTACAAGGTGGCAGTCTGCAAAGCCGACAGATGATCCATCTGCAATCCAGTAAAAGAATTCCAATTCAATCTGTTTTAAATCAAAGTAGTAACGTCTGGAACTTGATCACTCATACTCCTACGTATAACTTAAATATTTTTGATCCTAAAGGAGCCTATATCAATATCACTTCAAAGAAGCGTTCGGCAGAGTCCTATCGTTTTAATGATATGCTCAATCTTTCAAATAGAGAACTGCCCGATCAGGCGCAGTTAAAGCAGGCTTCACACTTTATCTTTGCCCTGTTTCCTTCAGAACTAGGTTATATTGAAAAGATTCCTCTTCTATCAGAGGAGCCTGCAGAAAAGATGAAAAACTTTAACTTACACTATATTAAGAAGTAAATTATTCCCACGTAATATTAGAAACAATATTATGTGGGATGTAAGTTAAAGTAAAAAGAGGACTATTGTCGACGATAGTCCTCTAGTATTTAAAAAGGAATACATTTTGCAAAAATATTTCTTGATAACGTAATATGGATGGAGTCCCTTGCTACTGAGTTCAAAGTCCCTTTATTTGGTTTTAACACTATTTGTGCTTCTAGGTGTCGTCCCTTTACGTCACCTGCAAGCGGCAGAGGATGTCACCTTCACTCAGTCAGAAGTGGTCTCTGTAGACACATTCTTAACATCACAAAAAGCAGTCGTTCCCTTAGCTCAGAAAGAGGTGGCTGCGGTGTTTGGACAAGAGTCGACCATCACTGAGGCCCTTCGCATTACAGAACGCATTCTTAAAATTTACCCGCCAGAAAAATATCATTATGTATTTGTGGGACGAAGTCTGGCTTTGATCAAAGCCCTTATGGACAACAAAGGGATTGCCAACACAGGGCTGCCCTTTCGTGGAAAAAGTTTTGACCTAAGCTTTTCTGCTGCCAACGCGCAGGAGGTGGCAGCGTGGATTCAAACTCATTTAAATCAACATTTACCCAGGCCCTCAGAACGACAAGGTAAAGAGTTGGTGCTGCTAGATTTCACTCTTTCAGGCGCAGGTCTTTATACTGCACAAAAAGTGCTGGATTGGTACTACAGCCACAATGAACGCCTAAACCTTCTTCGCGTCACCACAAATCCTTTCAGTTTAAGCAGTGTGACCCCTGCTTTTTTAAATACATACCACAACAAAAGCATTCGCATTTCTGCTGACACTATGTTTGCCAAACATCTTTTAAACTCAAATTTTGATTCTTATGCTGGGTATGGGACGTTTAATATTTTAACGGGGCAATACTTAGAATATGACAGATCCACCTCTGATCGATATGAAAACTTAAAAGATTGGGTCTCTACAGAAATTTTAGGCCAAACTCCTCGTCGTCGCCTTCGCTGCGTCAGCTATTTAAAGGTTTAAAAAAACTAGAAAATGCCTTAAAATCATAAGAATGGGATGGCCCTATGATTTGTAAATCTTTATCTTTACCCCAACTGCGATCCTATTTACGCCGTCAACCCGTGATCACGGCTTTGGGTGTATCTCTACTTATACATATAGGATTAGGGGGCTTACATCTTACTTCCTCCATTTTCACATCCACTGAGCCTTTAAAACCTCTAGATGCACCTCCCATTGAGATCACAGTAATAAACGACAATACAGACCCTCATCGCGCTGATGGGGAACGGGCGCACAATCTGGCTCCTGTCTCTTCACCCTCTCAGGAACAAAATGTAAACACCGTGGCGACAACATCATCACAGAAAACAAAAAATCCTTCACAAACACAGGCAAAGAAACCCAAAGGCTCGCCCCTATTTCAAGCAGGGCCCACCTATGTGGATGTGGTCGAAAATAAATTGAGCGATCCTTCGGGTTCTGTGTTTGAAGGGCATGAGGACGCCCCCATTACTACAGCGGCCACTTATGACAATTACTCACCCACAGGAGCTTTTGGGTATGTCAATCAAGGGGGAATTGTTAAAAGTTTTGAGAACAATAGTTTTTATAAAAGTCTTTGGTCACGAGTTCGATTTCATTCGGGGTTTCCTGACGACTTTGTAAAATACCGCTTAAATGGAAAGGCTAGAATCCATGTTCTTGTCAATCGCAAGGGACAGATCATTGGTGACTTTTTAAAAGCTCATTCCAGCGATCCTTTTTTAGAACTTTACTCTATGGCCATTTTAGCCAAAGCCTTACAAGAGCCCTTGCCGTCCCAACAATGGGCCGAAGACAAACAGATTCCCGTAGTTTTTGAATTTGAGTACGCCTTTGTTTCTGACCTCATTACATGGGAAAGCCTTAAGACCGATAAAGGCACTTACCAGGAAAATAAATTTGTAATCAGAAACTACCGTTACTCTCCTTCAGACCTTGAACAGATCATGGCGGACCTTTACCGCGATTACTATCCACCCGTACTTATCTTTCCTGGTGGGGCGTTTGTGGACATCATCGCTCTCTATGAGAAATACGATCGGTACTTTAGAAAAAAAGACTTTCGCTCCTCAGCCCAACAACGAGAAGACCTTTTTAAATCCTTTAACCTAAGAGAATTACTACAGGTGGCGATCAATAATCCCAACTTAGACTTAGTAGACACCTTAAACAAAGGAAGTTTAATGGGATCACCCAAAACATTTTCTGACCCTACAATGAGTCAAAAGTTTATGATCCCTAGCACAGACAACTCTCAGGATATTAAAAAGTAGTTCACTACTTTCAGCAAGATTGGGATTGAATTTAATCTCACATGTCCGTTATTGGTTGGCACCCGCTTTAAATCACAGGTTCTTCGGTGGGAGCTTTGCGTCCGTAAAAGATGTCTTCGTCGAGCTGCTTTTCGCTTTTACCAATGACACACGCCACCATACTGTCCCCTGCCACATTGACCATCGTGCGAGTCATATCTAATAGACGGTCCACAGCCATAATGATTCCAATGCCTTCGACAGGAAGACCCACTTGGTTAAACACCATAGACAACATAATCAGACCCACAGCGGGTACACCCGCAGTGCCGATTGTGGCTAACGTGGCAGTAAAGATCACCATCAGGTATTGGCTTAAGGACAAATCAATGCCATAGGCTTGCGCTACAAATACTGTCGCCACCCCTTGCATGATTGAAGTTCCATCCATGTTTAAGGTTGCACCTAGAGGAACGACAAACGAAGTCACTGAGTTTGAAACTCCCAATTTATTTTCTGTGGTGTCCATGGTCACAGGAATCGTGGCATTACTGCTCGATGTGCTAAAAGCAAAAATAAGTAGGTCATAAATATTTCGCAAATACTGAACGGGACTTAATCCAGTAAATGTTTTTAATATTATACAGTAAACCACAAACAGATGAACCAAAAGTAAGGCTAAAACCGTAAAGAAATATTTGGCCAAAGGCATAACGGCCACAAGTCCTTGCTCTGAGAACACCTTAGCGATCAAGCAAAACACACCCACTGGCGAAAACATAATCACAATGCCTACGATCTTCATCACCACAACATTTAAGTCTTCAACAATACTTAAAATTCTTTTCCCAGCAGCACCCGTCAAAGTCAGAGCCATTCCTATTAAGATCGACAAGAAGATCACTTGTAACATGTTACCACTAGCCAGAGCATCGATGGGGTTTTTGGGCACAAGATTCACAAGCAAGGTAGATAGGGGTGGTGCCTCAGCGCCTTCAAATTTGATCGCATCCGCACTCAGCTCAAAGCCCCGACCTGGGCCAATAAGAATGGCCACAGTAATAGCAATGGCTAAAGCTAAAATGGTAGTCAAAATATAGATCAAAAGCGTTCGGCTTCCAATACGACCCAATTGCGCAATATCACCCAAACCCGCCGTTCCACTGATTAAGGAGACCAGCACCACAGGCACAACTACAAGCTGCAACAGACGCATAAAAATCTGTCCACCAACATCAAACGCTCCAAAGATCACAAAGTCTTTAACAAATGCAATGTCCCTAGTGCCTGTAAGATTGATGATGAGACCCAATAAGGCCCCTACAATTAAGGCAAAAATCACTTGGAATGTAAGGCTCTGCCATTTAAAGACTTTTTTCATCATAAGCTTACCCTCTTATCTTATGGATTATTGATAGAATTTAAGGGCTTATAACGTTTTTGGGAGCTTGAGTCTACCTTTGGGCGGCCTCTTGTAAGCGTGACAGGTCTTGAATGTAAATTCTTTTTTTATTTTCGGAAAGAATGACATCTCTTTTCAACTCTGCAAAACAGCGTATGACGTTTTCTACGGCGACACCCACTAAAGAGGCATACTCTTCTCGCGTGAGCTGCACATCTAAAAAAGAACCTATCTCATCTGCACCATGGAAGTCTTGATAGAGATTCAGAAGAATGAAGGCTAAACGCCCCTTGCTGTTCTTGTGAGCTAGAGCATGGGCCACTTCTTGCGCCTCTTTCATCTCTTCATCCCAGCGGCGAACCATATTCAGAGCCAAAACACGATCTTTAAGTAAAAGATCTTGGAAGAGATCATCACTGATCAGGCAGATCACTGCATCTTCGATCACAACAGCCGTAGTCGCATAACCCGTCTTATTTAAGAAACCCACCCCACCGATCACATCCCCAGGTTTAGCAATACGCATGATAGTTTCGCGCCCATCCACAGTGCCTTTGATCAATTTGACTTTACCTGAATTTATACAGAATAGACCATGATGAGGATGACCCTCAATAAAAATGGTCTGCCCTTTTTTATACTGACGAGAGTGCTTCTCATCATTCATACTCTTAAAGGACTCGTCGTTAAGGCCCTTAAAGACGCTTTTAGCAACTGCAGAACAGCCTGCAGGCGTATTGCATGAACCACATAAAAGAGAGGGTTTTTGACCGTAAGACATTGTCTGATAAATATCATGTTTTAAACTGCAAAACAACATAACTTCAGTCGTCATAAACCATTAAAATGTCTGCAAACCCTCCCTCCCCTTTGCGAGTAAATATGGATCCGACACATGCGCCTACAGCCATTCAAAATTACATTTATCGCGTGGATGGGGTCAGCTGCACTAAGTGCATTGCTAAAATTCGCGAGCTGTCCAAATCTGATTTTAAAATTGAAAATCTAAAATTTAACTTAGCCAATAAAACCCTCACTCTTGATGCGCCTGAAACTTTTGCTGGTGAGACGTATGTTCTGGCTTTAAAAAAATTAGGTTATGTTGCCAAGGACATCACCACTTCCGAACTGCATGAAACTTCAGACTATCACAAAGAAAATAAACTATTTTTGATTCGTTTAGGTGTAGCTGGGGCATGTGCGGGAAATATTATGCTCTTAAGTTTTGCACTATACCTAGGAGCTGAAGAGACCGTGTACGCAGGACCACTGTCGTGGTTGTCTTTTGTGTTTTATATTCCTGCACTTCTCTTTAGTGGATACCCGATCCTACACAGAAGCTTTTCCGCACTTAAAAATCTTACTCCTTCCGTGGACCTTCCCATTGCTTTGGCTCTACTTGTCGGTGGAGCATTAAGTTTTAAAAATCTGGTGCAAGGTAACCCCAATATTTATTTTGATTCCTTAGCGGGGTTGATCTTTTTTCTACTGTGCACTCGTTACCTTGTGTTTCAAATTAAAAATAAGTTTTTAACACCACTTTCGATGGCAGAGATCCTCCCCTCAAAAACCACACGTCTTAAAAAGGCAGGGCAAACTGAATTTATCAGCGCCGACATCACAAGTATTGAGCCTAAGGATCACATTGATCTACAGGCCCAATGTATTTTACCTGTAGATGGAATTTTACTCAGTGATAAGGCCGAGTTTGACACTTCACTTCTGACTGGTGAGTCTTTTCCCGTCACATTGCAAAAATTTGATCGAGTCTATTCAGGTTCTAAGCTTCTTTCTTCTTCAGCGTTGATCGAAGCTCAGTCCACATCTAAGACCTCACGCATTCATGAAATTTTTGAACGGCTCAATGCCGCTCTTACACAAAAGACAGAGCTTGTGACCTTTACAGATAAGGCTGCACAAATTTTAACGTATGTACTTCTTGGAACCTCCGCATTATTTTTAACTTTTTACTCTGGTGTCGGTTTTGATGAAAAACTTCACCGCGTTCTAGCTCTACTTGTGGTGGCCTGTCCTTGTGCTTTAGCCATTGCCACTCCTCTGGCTTTATCTTTAGGGGTGAAAAGGCTGTTTCACAAAGACATTTTGATCAAAAATCCTGACACCTTTGAAAAGATCAATCACACAAGACATGTGATCTTTGATAAGACAGGAACCCTGACTCAGTCTTCTTTGGAAGTCACCCAGTGGCATCCCCGTAGACCTACACAAGAGGAACAAGACATTATTTTTGCTCTTGAACGTCATAGCGAACATCCCGTGGCCAAAGCCTTACTGCGAAGTGTGAATCCACAAAATATAGAACTGACTCTGAATGTGGCCGAGCGAATTGGAGAAGGAGTCAAGGCCCAAGTAAAAGACGACATTTACTCACTAGAAAAGAGTCATGAGCAACAAGGGCAAGTTGTGTTCACTAAGAACCGCGTTCCTGTACTTCACATTAGTTTTTCTTCTACGTTGCAAGAAGATGCCAAGTTGGCTTTAGACTTCTTACAATCTAAGAACATCCAAAGTTATTTGCTGTCTGGAGACAATCAAAAATTTTCTGCACAGATTGGCGGGCAACTGGGATTTGAACCCCAAAACATTATCTATGACCAGACGCCAGAATCCAAAGCGGACTTTGTCGAAGGGTTTAAATCTCGACATGTGCTTTATGTGGGCGATGGTCTTAATGATAGCATTGCCATGGCCAAGTCTAATTTAAGTATTTCTGTGAATAACAGTGTTGAGGCCACCTTTAAGGCGTCTGATGTTCATTTTAATAAATCTGGGATCGCTAAGATCATTCCACTTTTTGAAGTTTCAAGGGACGTACTTCAAACCATCAAAAGAAACCTTATGCTTTCTACATTATACAACCTCACCTTTGGCACACTGGCTTTATCTGGAGTCATTACCCCTCTTCTGACGGCTATCATTATGCCCACAAGTTCTTTTACTGTAATTGGTCTGACCTTTTATTTTTTATATTTAAAACACCCACAAACAAGTGAGTTAAAATGAATATCTTAATTATGACTATTCCTATCTCTATTTTGTTAGCCACTCTGTTTATCTTGTTTTTCATCAAAGCCGTAAGATCAGAACAGTTTGATGACTTAGAAACTCCAGCACATATTGTTTTACTCGATGAGATCGAGAAAGAAAATGAACAACGCTACAAAAAAGAACTGGAACGCATAACAGAAGACAAAGAAGCCAAGATATAAAAAAAGCGTTTAGAGTTTAGGTTTTGGGGATTGAGGTTTGAAGTTTGGGGCTTTAAATTTTTGGGAGTTACGTTTTTTAAAATTTTGAATGAGTATTAAAAGTTAGAATTAGATAGCAACGTCAAACAGAAAAAGAGGCAATAAACAATGACTGAAAACGACAAGAATTATTACGATAATAAAATCGTGAGAGACTTCGCATTTGCGACCCTATTTTGGGGAATCATCGCATTTACAGTGGGACTGCTAGCGGCTTTGCAACTCAGCTACTGGAAGTTTAACTTTGATCTCGAATGGCTGACCTTTGGTAGGATTAGACCCCTACACACCAACGCGGCTATTTTTGCCTTCGCAGGTAATGCCATCTTTGCAGGGATTTACCACTCCACGCAAAGACTCTGTCGAGTACGTATGTTCTCTGATGTCTTAAGTCGTATTCACTTTTGGGGTTGGCAGGCTATCATCGTTGGAGCAGCAATCACTCTTCCTCTAGGTTTTACTCAAAGTAAAGAGTATGCCGAACTGGAATGGCCTCTGGACATCTCTATCGCTTTGATCTGGGTGATCTTTGGACTTAACTTCTTTATGACCTTAAAAAATCGTAAGGAAAAACATATCTATGTGGCCCTCTGGTTTTATATTGCCACTATCATCACTGTAGCGGTTTTACATATCTTTAACTCCATCGAAATTCCAGTGAGTATGCTTAACAGCTATCCCGTGTATGCGGGAATTCAAGATGCGATGGTGCAATGGTGGTATGGACACAACGCCGTGGCCTTCTTCTTGACCACACCATTTTTAGGACTCATGTACTACTATATTCCTAAAGCCGCAGAACGCCCTGTGTACTCATATAAACTATCTATCATTCACTTTTGGGCTTTAATTTTTATTTACATCTGGGCAGGTCCTCACCATCTGTTAAACACATCTTTGCCTGATTGGGCACAGACCTTGGGTATGGTTTTCAGTGTGATGTTATGGGCTCCAAGTTGGGGTGGAATGATCAACGGTCTTCTAACTTTAAGAGGTGCGTGGCATCTTTTAAGAACCAGTCCTGTGATTAAGTTCTTGGTGACTGCTGTGACTTTCTACGGGATGGCCACATTTGAAGGCCCACTGCTTTCTATTAAATCTGTCAGTTCGTTAGCTCACTACACCGACTGGATTGTGGCTCACGTTCATGGTGGGGCTTTGGGATGGAACGGGTTTCTGACTTTTGGGATGCTTTATTATATGATTCCAAAACTTTATAACACCAAACTTTACAGTGAAAAGTTAGCTAACATTCACTTTTGGGTGGGGCTATTAGGGATTTTACTTTACTACATCTCCATGACTGTAGCGGGGATCACTCAAGGACTCATGTGGAGAGCCATCAATGATCAAGGAAAATTAGTTTACCCTGACTTTGTGGAAACCGTGACTCGTATTGTGCCTCTGTATTATGTGCGCGCAGCAGGCGGTGTTTTATTTATTATTGGAACTGTGCTGATGATCTACAACATGGTGTGCACCATCAGAAACTCTAAAGGTCTTGCAGATGATCCAGTGGCTGAACCTTTGGAAAAACGTGAAAGCACTGGTGAACACAAGTCCTCTGGGCACAGACGGCTTGAAGGTGCGGTTTTAACTTTTAGTGTGTTGTCATTTGTGGCTATTGCCGTTGGGTCTGTCATTGAAATTGTACCGACCTTGTCTTTACATAAATACGTGGATGAAAAAGTCCAAGCCGAACCTTACACTCCTCTGGAACTAGCTGGGCGGGACATTTATGTGCGTGAAGGCTGTTACACCTGTCACTCTCAACAGATCAGAACTCTACCGTTTGACGTTCTACGTTTTGGTCCTGCCTCTAGTGTGGCAGAGTCCATGTACGACAGACCTTTTCAATGGGGTTCAAAACGCATTGGGCCAGACTTGGCTCGCGTAGGGAAAAAATATCCTCACATCTGGCACTACAGACACATGCGTGACCCACGCGAAGTCATTTCTGATTCTTTGATGCCTAGTTATCCTTGGCTGTTAAATAAGAAGACCGACTTTTACTCTTTAAGAAGAAAGCTTTCTGTCATGAAGTACTTAGGTGTGCCTTATGATCAAGACACCGTGGCCAATGCGGATATTGTGGCAGAAAAGCAAGCGCGTGAGCTTTCTTATGAACTGCGCGAACAAGGAATCACAGCTTCAGCTCTAGAACAAAAAGAGATCGTGGCTTTGATTGCTTACCTACAAGCCTTAGGTCAAAAAGTAACACCGATTGATTCTGTGGCATCAGAAGGAGAGCAAAAATGAAAAAGGAGATTTTAAATCATTTTGTAAATCCCGATTGGATTTTACTGAGCTTTCTTTTATTTTTTGCTGTCTTTTTATTTATGCTTTATCGCGTGTTCTTTTTAACATCAAAAAAAGAGCACCAAAGACATTCCTTAATCCCACTATACGACAAACCCATGAGAAAGGCAGAACACCATGAGTGAGAACGACAAAAACGTTGAAGGACAAATCATCGAAGGACACGTGTACGATGGCATTAAAGAGCTTGATAATCCACTACCTAAATGGTGGCTATTCACCTTTTACATCACTATTGTGTTTAGTATTTTTTATTACGGATACTATGAACTTTTTGGTGGCCCTACCAGTCATGAAATTTTAGCAGCAGATATGGCAAAGGTGGAGGCTCTACAGCAACAAAACGCGCAAGACGCACCTGAAGAGCAACCCATAGACATGAACGATGTGAATAGCATTTTAGCTGATGCCAGTGTGATGGCTGAAGCTAAAAGACAGTACGATGGAAAATGTGCCGCTTGTCATGGAATGAATGGAGAAGGCACTGTTGGGCCTAACTTGACCGATAAGTACTGGATTCACTCTAAGGGTGAACTCGATGCCATTGTTGTGGCTCTTAAAAAAGGATTTCCCGATAAAGGGATGCCCCCTTGGGAAGACATGATTCCTAAAGAGTATCACCTTGCTGTGGCCGTTTATATTAAACAGATGCCCCCAGCCTCTGGACGACCTCCCCAAGGAGACTTAGTCGAAGAATGAGCTACAACCCCAGAGACCTCCCTACAGAACGCCCCTCAACCCTAGATAAAAAAGGGTTCCGTGTTTATATTCATCCCGCCGAGGTCTTAGGGTATTTTCGTACTCGCAGAAATCTTGTCTATGGTTTTTTAGTTTTTATTTTTTTAGTTTTGCCTTGGACTCAATTTCAGGGCAAGCAGACCATCTTACTGGACTTAGCACAAAGAGAGTTCACGTTTTTTGGCAGCACCTTTTATGCTCATGATGCGCCACTGTTCTTTTTTCCAGTTTTTATCTTTGCCATGCTGTTAGTTTTTATAACTTCTGTCTTTGGTAGAGCCTGGTGTGGATGGGCTTGTCCTCAAACTGTATTCATTGATTTTATTTATCGAAAAATTGAAAAATGGATTGAAGGCAATCACGTAGAAAGAAAAAAATTAGATGAAGCTCCTATGAGTGTTAGCAAATTCAGCAAAAGAGCTTTGAAGTGGATTTTGTTTTTTCTGGTCTCGGCCCACATCGCCCATAGCTTCACCGCCTATTTTGTAGGGGCAAAACCCTTGCTGCTCATCACGTTGGGGAATCCGCTTAACAATATTAACTTATTTATTTTTGTTCACTCTCTTACTCTTTTATTCCTGTTTGATTTTGGCTGGTTTAGAGAGCAGTTCTGCATCATCATGTGCCCCTATGGACGCTTTCAATCCGTGTTAATGGACAAAGACTCTTTGACTGTCGCCTACAATGAAAAACGCGGAGAACCCAGAGGCAAAAAAGGGCCTGGAGATTGTGTCGACTGTTATAAATGCGTGATCGTCTGTCCTACGGGAATTGATATCCGTAACGGCTCGCAACTAGAATGTATTGCATGCACGGCCTGCATTGACGCCTGTGATGATGTGATGACTCGTCTAAAGCTGCCCACTGGACTTATTGGGTACTCTTCAGAGGCTGAGCTTGAGGGCAAGAAACGCAAACTCATCAACTGGCGCAGTGGCAGCTATTTAGCAATCATCCTAGGGCTTAGCATCGCCTTTTCTATCATTCTGTTCTTTAGACAACCTGTAGAGTTTAAGGTCTTACGTGCCAGTAAAGCCCCGTTTTCTATCACAGAAGAGCAAGGGCAAAGACTGGTTCTTAACCATTTTAAACTGCATCTCACCAATCAAACTCAAACTCTGATCCAGATCGACATTGTGAACCAGCATCAAGACTCTCAACTTCTGTCACCAGAATTTCCTCTGTCACTTTCTCCGAGTAAAGACAGATGGTCCCACATCTTCTTTAAGACACCTATAGATAAATTCAAAAACAAAGATAAAATCCAAACTCAAATCCAACTTAAGTATAAAGATCGCACTGAAACTTTAAAAATCAATCTTCTTGGGCCGCAACAACACTAACGGCCGCAGAGATTTTGGGGTCTCCATTTTTATATATATACTCAAAATACTCAAACAGTGACGTTTGGCATACCTTTGCGTTCGCAAAGCTACGCCAAGCCGAACTCGCATTTCGACCATATATATAAAAATAGAGACCCCAAAATCTCTGCTCTCTTACTGTAGACTGGGAGATTCACCATATTTTAAATAATTTGGCCGTCTTCGATTTTGTGTTTGGGTAAAACTACGGAGTGAGGCTTTATGGTGACTCGATTTCCGATTTTAGCTCCGCCCATAATGCTGGCTTTGAGGCCGATGTTGGTGTGATCACCAATAGTGACAGGCTCAATGATTAAGAAACCTTTTTGACCAGAATGAGCAAAGATAGTCGCGCTTCCACCGATGGTGACATAATCCCCAAGAGTGATCATACAAGGGTCAGAGATATTTGACGTGTTAATCACGACACCTTTGCCGATTTTCATTCCCATCATTTTAAAAAATAAAACATTTAAAGGACTGGGTGTGATGAACTCTAAAAACGTAAAGCGCACCATATAAGTCAAAGCATTATGAATAAACCAAGGAATGGTAGGAAGTGAAAACCAAGGTCCACGAAAGGCTTTAACCTTAAAAGGGATTAAAAAATTCACTAATGGAACAACAAAAACTAAGCTTATGCCATAAATAAAATAACCTGCCGCAAGGCCTATACCCATAGCCATATATTTTAAAATAGGTGCCCAATGGGCTGTAAACTCTTGCACAGTAAAAAACACATAAAGCCCAGGCCCCGCAGCCACACCCACACAAAAGACACAAATAAAAATGACAGGTAATAATAACAAACTAAAAGATAGGGTACGAAACCTACGCAAAACCTTCTCTAAAACTCCACCCACACCTTTGCGCTTGGAATCAATAGATAAGACATCTTCTTTAATCTTTTCTGCCCCCATAAATAACCTAAACAGATCTACTAGACCTGTGCCTCTCTCTACACATTATCGGTATTTAAGCGGCAAGATTCAAGACTATGTATTTATGACACATAAACAACCCCCTTCATAGGTCTAGATCGTGGAGGCATTTGGGTTTGGGCTTTTTAGTTATATATACTCAAAATGCTCAGACAGTGACGTTTGGCATGATTTTGCGAACGCAAAATCATGCCAAGCCGAACTCGCATTTTGACCATATATAACTAAAAAGCCCAAACCCAAATGCCGTTCTCTATATTAAGACTGTGGATACAAATCGTTTAGTGTTTTTTTGTGCAACATATTGTTGCATTGGTCTTCACAACTTGGCGCAGCTCTGTCTTTGATGTAAAAAGAGGGCATGAAAAAGCTTTTGAAATCTCCGCTTCGTTTTCCGTCTCATATCGTTAATAACGAGGTGGCCAAGCTGATCTGGGTGACGCGTTTGCGGTGGTTTGCCCTCGGCCTATTTATAGTGCTGGTTCTTCCTGCTTTTAAATTTGGGTTTTTACAGAGTGGACATATTTTATTTTACCTATTTGGCATCTGCTTGCTGTTTGCTTTTAATTTAGTGTCTTTATTTCTGTTTACAGAAAAATTTTTTCTTGAATCTCAAAGCAATAAACGCATTAACTCTTTTATCTTTTGTTTACAGTTTGCCTTTGATCTGTTTATCCTCACCTATCTGCTCTGGTTTTCTGGAGGGATTAAAAATCCTTTTATCGTTCTGTTCCTTTTAAATACAGCCCTCGGAGGACTTTTGATTCCTGGGCGCGTGGCCTTTCCTTTGCTGCTCCTCACCCACTCTTTACTCGCCGTACTGCAAATGCAGTTTATGGCCCAAGCCCCTCTGACTGCTCCTATTGCTATTTACTTTTTTATTTCTCATTTTTTAGTCCTTACATTTTGGCTAGTGATGAGAAATTTGGGTTCTTATTTAGAAAAACGCAACCAAGCAGAGACCTTAGCCACTCTGACTTTAGAACGACAAGATCGTTTACGTTCTTTAGGGGCACTTGCAGCGGGTTTTTCCCATGAGTTTGCCAGTCCCTTGAATACAGCCAAAATACGTTTACAAAGAATCATGCGTGCGGCGGGGCAGATTGAAAATACACCTCAAGAGCTCAAAGAAGAAATTTATGAAGCTCTGGAAGCTATCGAAGATTGCGAGGGCATCTTACACCAGATGAACTCTTCACAACTTGATTCTAGGGATTATCAATTCAAAAGAATTCGTGTGGCGGATCTTTTAAACGACGTCATTGATTCGTGGAAAGAGGAACACCCTGAAGCCCAAGTTCAAACTCAAATTACAAATGCTCAATATGATTCTTTACCTGCTGTGAATTTTGCCCAAGTGGTTTTGAATCTCTTGGATAATGCCCACGAGGCCGAACCTCACAAACCTATTGGTGTGCAATTTGATTATGTGGATGGACAATTCACTCTAAGTATTCGAGATCAAGGCCCTGGCTTTTCACATCTGGTTTTAGAAAAACAACTTGAACCCTTTATCACCACAAAAACTCATGGTACGGGTTTAGGCCTATATGTGTCGCAACTGTTTGCCAACTCTTTAGGTGGGCAACTCAAAATTAAAAACTTAACGGCTCCCACAGGAGCTTTGGTTAAAATCATTTGGCCTCAACAAAAGGAATCCTCATGAATAAAAAAACACTGATTCTAGAAGATGACCTGAATCTTGCACAAAGCTTGGCACAAGAGTTCACAGAACACGGATACGATGTGATTAAAGCCTCTCAGTTCTCTGAAGTTCCTGAAGACGTGCAATTTGACTTTGCTGTGATCGACTTAAGACTTAAAGGTGAGTTTGGTTTAAATGTTTTAGAAAAACTTAAAACGCGCTCCCCACTTTGTCGAACTGTTGTGCTGACAGGCTACGGCAGTATTACTACTGCTGTGGAGGCCGTCAAATTAGGTGCCGTTGATTACCTGACTAAACCCGCAAGCTTTGAAATGATTGAGCAGGCTTTACTAGGTCAAAAACTAGAAAGCACAGACAAAACAGGAGACTCTCCGTCACTTTCACAGATTGAACATGAGTATATCAATTATGTTCTAACAAAGAACAAAGGCAATATCTCTAAGTCTGCCAGAGAGTTGGGGCTTCATCGTCAAAGCCTCCAAAGAAAATTAAAAAAATACACTTGATGATCTTACTTGCTGACCTTTTTAAACTTTAAAGTCATGCGGTCACTCTCACCAATGGCAAGATACTTTTCTCTATCTTTATCCCCTAATCTTAAACTAGGAGGTAAGGTCCAAACACCTTTCGGATGATTGGTGGTGTCTTTGGCGTTCGCATTGATTTCTGAAGCTTCAATGAACTGAAATCCTGCTTGCTCGGCTAGGCGAATGACATCGGCTTGTTTGACATAACCACTGCCTTTTAAATCTTTAGTGTGAGCTTGTGCACGATGGTCCACAACACCTAAAATTCCACCAGGTTTTAAAGCCTCATAGAAGCCTTTAAATATCTTTTCTTTATCATCCCAGTTGTGCACATTTCTAAAGGTCAGCACGCGGTCTACGCTTTCTTTGGGGGCAAACTCTTTGCCTGCTTGAAACTCAGTGAATACCACTTTGCCATAAGTCCCCGCATTGTTAGCGATCTTTTCTTTTAAGGCGACATTGGCTTTTTGAAAATACTCCACTTTATTATCCGCAGGAAAAATAGCTAAGTACAAAGTGCCTTTCTCTTTTAAGTAAGGGCCTAAGATTTCTGTGTACCATCCTTGCCCAGGAGTGATTTCTAAAACACTCATGTCTGGCTTCACCTCAAAAAAGCTTAAGGTCTCGTAAGGGTGACGAAAGACATCGCGAGCTGCATTTTTGGCTTCTCTGTTGGGACTGGCAACGGCCTTTTTTAGGGGGTCGCTCTCCACAGCATTTCCTACGTTGGCAGTCCTACTGCTGTCTGTCGTGCAGGCTGTACACATTAAAAATACAGCACCCATCCCCAATAATGAAACTTTTGATATTATGTTTCTCATCGCTCACCTCGACTATTTTTTATTTTGTATGGCTTTGGCTCTCTCTTTTCTTACAACTGCAAGAAAATACACACATAGAAACACAAAACCAAAACATAAAACGGCAAATACGATATCTTCTGCTGTCATCACAGAACCTCCAGTGAGACTATTTTGTAGTCCTTTATATTATATGGATATAGACCTTATATCAGCATGTTTTATGCTATGGAGCATGACATAAAAAGCACTTTCAAGGAGACCTATGCCTATGAGTTTATATAAGAGCATCACCAATTCCTTTGTCCCTATTCACCCTGCTGGGTACCCCTTTATCCTGATCTTTGCCCTTGTGAGCCTTGTTCTTGGGTTTTTCTCGACAAGCTTGCTGTGGATTGGCGGATTTTTAACCCTATGGTGCGCTTACTTTTTTAGAGATCCTGAGCGTGTCACCCCTAATGAGCCTGATTTTGTGTTCAGCCCTGCCGATGGTAAGGTCTCTTTTATAGGACAAGTAACACCCCCACCTGAGTTAGGTTTTGACAGGCCTTCTATGGTTAAAATTTCTGTTTTTATGAATGTCTTTAACTGCCATGTGAATCGCTCCCCTATTGAGGGAAGCATTAAACGGATTGCCTATATCAGAGGCAAATTTATCAACGCCGAACTGGACAAATCCAGTTTTCACAACGAAAGAAACGCGCTGGTGATCTCTAACCCTAAGCTCACCATTGGTGTGGTGCAGATTGCGGGTCTTGTTGCCCGCAGAATCTTGTGCTGGAGCGAAGAGGGCGATGAAATCATGGCAGGAGAGCGTTTTGGCCTCATTCGTTTTGGTTCGCGCCTAGATGTGTATCTGAATCCTGAAGATGTAGATCAAATCTTTGTCGAAAAAGGACAGACCACTGTAGCGGGCGAAACACGTTTAGTGAAAATCAGAAACTAATTGGACTTCAAAATGAAAAACGGTCAAAAAAGCAGAAATAACGTTCCCATTCGTTTTCTTATTCCTAACGCCATCACCTTACTCGCCCTCAGTGCGGGCTTGACCTCTATCCGTATGGCTTACGAACAAAGATTTGAGGTGACCATCATCTCTGTCTTATTTGCAGCTATTCTGGATGGGATTGATGGACGAGCCGCACGACTGCTCAATGCTTCTAGTAAATTTGGAGCCGAGTTGGATTCTTTGGCTGACTTTGTAAACTTTGGTGTCGCCCCAGGGCTGATCGTGTACTTTTGGGCCTTACAAGACGCTAAGTCTTTAGGTTGGGTGGTGTCTCTGATCTTTACCATCTGTATTTGTCTTAGACTGGCTCGCTTTAACGTAGAAAGCCAAGAAGAAGCGACCTATAAATGGAAAAAGAAATTCTTTACAGGCGTTCCTGCCCCTGCAGGTGCCTTCTTAGTTCTCACCCCTTTTTACTGTCGTTTTATTAACATAGAAATTCCAAGTTATTTAATTCTGCTTAACACAGTGGCGATCTCAATTCTCACTGTAAGCCAAATGCCGACATTTTCATTTAAAAATATGGGTTCTATGCCCCGAACGTCTGTTCGTGTGCTTTTGGTACTGATCATTCTACTGGCTTCCGTGCTGGCCATTCACACATGGCAAACTCTGCTTACAGCAGCAGTGCTTTATGTTGCCACCTTCCCATTTAGTATTTTAAGCCACAGAAAGTACATGCAGCTTGAAGCCTTAAAAAATCCACCCCAACTCGAATTTGATTCTGACGAGCTAGACAGCGACGAGGACTGATCGCTTTATCTGTCCTCGCACTCGCTCAGCACTAAAAAGTGAAGCCCTTTACCGCTTCACAGCCTTGAACTCCACACAAAATGATGTCTTCATGACTTTTTAACGGCTATAGGTAAGCCTTAAATCTGTCGCCTACTACAAAGACGTAGGCGTTTCGCCTTCGGTGTAAGTGACGTTTTGCTCTTTTAACTTTTTGGATTCCTCCACCAAAAGCGTTTTGTACTTCTCTTCCACTTTAGCTTTTTGATTGTGTCTTAATTTATATTTAATGGCATTGTAATAGGCACGACCTAACTGGGCTTTGCGTTCTATGTTTTGACGAGCCTCTTCATCCAAAGCAGAAACATCCACAAGCTGATCGACATAGGTTTTTGCGTCTTCAGTGTGATACAGTTGTTTTAGAAAATCCTGAGTGTGAAAGACTTTGATGTCTTTCGCATCAGTGATCGAAGAATAGATGATATTCTCTCCATCAAAGAACTTCGCGGGGTAAGAGCCCTCACCCGCAAGAAACACTCCTGATCTTTTTTGAGCACCTTCCGATAACAAGTCCATTCCAAAAGTAGAGTTCGGTCCCTCATGTCCCATCATAGACATCAATGTAGGCAAGATGTCAGGTTGATACCCCAATGTGGAATTGACCTGTCCTTTTAAAGTTTCATCAAATAAAGGAGAGTAAAACACCAATGGGATATGATGCACTGGAAACTTATGGGCATTATAAAAAGCACTCAAAGTCTTGGCATCATAGGATCTTAATCCGTGGTCCGCATAAATCACAAAAATCGTATTTTTAAAATACTCTGCATCTTTGGCAATATTAAAATAGTGGCCTAAAGCATGATCGGAAAAACGCAAAGAGTTGTATTCGTCATTGCTAAAAAATCCATACTTAGCCATCTCTTCATCTGTTAAGTTTTTAAGTTCAAAACCCTCAGTGCGTTTCGGAATAGTGTAGGGCTTATGATAGCCCGCCGTCTGAATGAAAGCAAAGAAGGGTTTGGTCTCTTGGCTTAATATCTTATGACTCTCTTCAAAAAGCTCTAGGTCAGAAATTCCCCAGATGTCATTCAAAGAAGACTTTTTAAACATTCCCTCTTCATAAAGTTTAAGATCATAAATGTTGTTTTGAATGATGCCTCGAATATTCCCCCAATTGGCACTTCCCCCAATAAAATAATATTTGGAGTGCTCACTCAAATTATTGATCATCGTATGTTGGTCGACAACAAGAGGGTTTCTTGAGGCGGTCTCTTCTTCATTGAGATCAGGAATGCCCGTCAAAAAACAAAAGATCGAAGCAGCTGTGCCCGTCTTGATGACATGAAAGTTATCAAAGAGCAGTCCTTCACGGATGACCTTATCTAAATGGGGTGTGGTATCGAAAGGGTTGCCAAAATGTCCCAGTTTAAAGGACGCCAGAGACTCCATCATGATCACAACCACATTGACGTCTTGAGGTAGATTTCCAATGGTGGGCTGCTTACGCACAAACAGAAGATTCTCTGGGTCGTCTGTCATAGCCACTTCAGGCTGCAACAGACTCAGCTCCTTTTTCATGGTCTCGGCACCGACAGTCTGTTTATTGAACTTGTAGGTGTCATACACATTTTGAATCGGGCTTAAAGCAAATTGATTGATAAAAGTATTTCTAGAAAAATAAGCTTCACTCCAACGCAGTGGATACTGCGACAGTTTGGAATGAACCGTAAGAGCAAGAAGCAAAAAGATCACTACATACTTTCCGATAGAAATATACAGTGGCGTGATAGGGCGAGAGTAAAAAAACATCTCTTCTTTAAAGACAAAACCCACTTTGGAAATTAAAAGATAAATGGCGACAGCCAAACATAAAAATCCCAACACCAAAGCTGCAATGGGGTAACTCTGCATCACCATACCTAAAGCAATCATGGGGTTGGATAACAAAGCCAAAATTTTAGAGGACAGACGTTCTTCAAGATAGGAGTAGTTTCCAAAATCCACCCAAGTGCAGATCAACATAAATCCTAAACCTAAAGAAAACCAAATTTTTTGAAAAAGATAAAAGTACTGTTTAAGTCTAAAGAAAATAAAAAGCGGATTTAAAATCAGAAAGATCCCAAAGCTGACTAAAAAAAATAAAGAGACCATGCGCAAGTCAAATCTGAGACCCAACCACCACGCTTTCGTGATCTCAGAAAAGGGCAAATCACCTGAAGAGAACACAAACCAAAACACGACTCTATGGACTAGAAGTGTGAGGAAAAATATCGCATATAAACGAATATAGCTTTGAAAAGAAAACTTTTTTGCAAATCCCATAGTCAAGGTAATAATAGCCCTTATCTAGATTTACAACATTAAAAAAACAAAAAACCTGCTGAGTGAAATCACACCAGCAGGTCATATACCTTACTAATAAAGGCTTTAACTTTAAGACTACTCTGCCATTTCGTCAGTAGCGTCTTCAATCTCATCGCCAGCGTCTTCCATAGAATCCCCAGCATCCTCAACTGCATCTACTGTGGCTTCTGGTGCTTTTTTGTTACATCCAGTAAAAGAAACGGCAGTAACAGCGAATGACAACGCGATTAAAAGAATTTGAATAGCTTTCATGTTTATCTCCTTTAGGAGGCTAGGCCCCAATTTATTTAACTATACTAGTCAAAGCTGCCACAATCTGCTTTTAAAATCAACATGAGATCGAATTACAAATTTGTGAAATATCCTACACAATTCTTTGCTTGACTTGATAAATGTTGATAACTTTTTTTTGCCAGAAGCATAGACTTGATGATACTCCTGATCACTGGCGATACCATAGAACCCCCTCCAGCTTTGCAAAGGATGAGCACTGAATATGACTCACTACGCTCTATATACACTTCTGACCACGGCTTCGATTGCCCTTGCTACTGCGCTTTTGGGCATTGCTGTGGCACGTACCATGGACCGTTCTCATAAATTTTTAAGCTTTTTTATTGCCCTTGGTGCAGGACTTTTGGTGGGAGTCGCACTGACAGAGTTCCTGCCACAAGTCTTTCACTCTCACCCTACACCCTTACATGATGCTCAAATTCATAGCAATGAGCACTCTCACGATCCTTTTGGTTTTGGAATTCTGCCCGCACTCTTGATTCTTCTTGGGGTCTTTTTTGTGATCATTTTAGAGAAAAAAGTGGCACAAACCCTAGAGTTAAGCACCCTAGGTTCTACTACGACTGAGAGCCACGGTCACGAGTTCTGCGTGCACAGTCACTCTCACACCCATGAACCCCACATCACTCTCAAAACAGCATGTTTATCCGTGGGGTGTGTGACAGTCTGCTCATTTTTTGATGGCTTAGAAATCTCCACAGCCTTTCACATGGGATCACAAGTGGGCTGGCTCACAAGCCTTGGATTTTTGCTTCATTCTATCTCCAACGGCGCACTTGCCGCGAGTTTGGGCCTTGCTGGTGGACTCTCTAAGTCTAGAGCCATCCAGGTGTCTATAGTCATAGGAGCTTTACTCTTCATCGGTTCTGTCGTGGGTGTCGTGGGCATCAGCCTATTTGACTTTAAATCTTATGTTTTACCCTTTAGCACAGGCGTGATGCTTTACATCTCCTTCACCCATCTGATTCCCCTAGCTCTCAAAGACAGATTGGGCTGGGTCGGCTTTATCCTTGGAACCCTCATCACCTTTATCATTCACAGCCTGCACACCCACTAAGCTCCCCCCTAGTTACACTGAATTTAGAATTGGAATTTGATTTGAGATTCCTTTAGAAATTAGGTTATACCTTCGATTTCAACCTCAGAAGTGAGCAATGCGTATCCGACATGCGTTGGCCTGTGGGGCCATAGGTCCCACAGGGTAACGCGTGCCGAAGACGCTTTGCACCCGTCTCTGCTGCGTTGGAATCGAAGGTATAACCTAATTTCTAAAGGAATCTCAAATCAAATTCCAATTCTAAATTCAGTGTAACTAGGGGGTGCGGCAGGTTTTGCAGAGGTAGTTCACGCGGACGTGGGAGATTTGGTTGCGCTTGAAACCTAGGATTTTTTGTAGAGATTCTAGGTCTTGGTTTTTGATTGTGGGCTCATCGGCGTTGCCGCATTGGTCACAAAGCCAGCTCATGTGGAGATGCTTAGAGCCACATGTCGAGTGCTGGCAAAGGCTCACTTGGCCTTGGTTTAATTCATGGACCACCTTGATATCTTTAAGAACTTTGATGCTGCGGTAGACTGAGGCCTCATCGACTTGCACGTCTCGGCTGAGCAGCTCTTGGAAGATTTGTGGTACCGTCATGGCCTTGTCGGTCTCAAGTAAAAGCTCAAGCAAAGCGCGGCGCTGTTCCGTAATTCTCAGTCCTTCATCTTTCATCAGACGAAGAAGCTGTTCTAAATTTTCAGAAGTTTTAGGAGTGGCACAGTTCATTGGTTTTATCCCATAGGTAAGTAGAGATGTCCTTCACCCCATACTTCCATTGTTTTTGATCTTCGATCCATAAAGACGGTGTGGCTTCTATTAAGAAAACTTTACTTCTGCTGTGATCATAAATTTGAGTTTGGATTCCTTTAAGAGAGACCAGTTTAGCTCTGATTTTTTGCCTGTCCCCAAAAGCCAGCACGGCGACATTTTTATTTAATTGCTCTTTATTCTTACACTCTTTGCCCATCTTTTTAACCAAACGAACGCACGACTTGCATTCCTCATCAAACACCAGAATCAAAGGGCGCTTTAAATATTTCGACACCGCACCCATGACTTCATGTTGAGACATCTGCACTTTGGTGGTGACGGGAGGTTCCTTTGTGTCTGGTGTGAGATGGACTGCTGTAGGGGCGCTTCTTTCAGGATTAAGGACGACGTGAGAATCGGATGCGAGACGAGCCGAAGCCATAGAAGGTGTGACGGACAGCTCTGCTGTAGGGACTGGTTTCATAGCTTGAGCAGCCATAAACGAAGTCACAACAAAATACAGAATGAACTTTATAAGCACGAAGGCTCCTCCAAAGCTAATTGATCTTATACACAATGGGGACTTCCACTCGGTACTGACTGACAGAGCTTGGAAGTTCTTTAAAAGGCGATAGCGAACGCACGTGATTGATGGCCGCCACATCTAAAGTTTTATAATTTGAAGACTGCTTGATTTTAAGTTCTTTGATTAAACCTTTGGCATCAATCTCAAGGACTAAAACCACCATGCCCTCTTGTCTGAGCTTCTCTGCCATGCGGGGATATTGTTTGGAATTATTGAGATAATTGGACAAGTAATCTTTGTAAGACATTAAGATTCTTTTGGTTTCGCCATCTAAAGCGCCTGCACCTTCTCGGTCTTCATGATCCGTTCCGAGTGGGTCCCCGCCATCCTGAGGAGCCACCTTCAGAGTATTCGTTGACAGATTTGAGGTGGCTTTTGCTGAAATTGTGTTCTTTTCAGCCGTAGCCTCTTCAGCCCTTTTGATCTTTTTTCGGACCACTTTGGCCTTTTCAAAATCCTTCGGGTTAAATCTGACATTGTCCATGGTGACATCCACAAGCTCGACATTAAAACCCTCTATGATGGGGTTGGCCTTATAAGTAGAAAGATCAGCGTCCCAGAGTAAAGGGACAAAAAGAAGTGCTAACATTACCCCATGCAAGGCTAGGCTTAGGAGGAAAAAACCACCTCCACCATTTTTTGAATCTGAACCTTTTAAATACGATGTCTTCACGTCTTGGTTTTTACACCATCTGGGGCTCTGTGGCAATATTGCAAGTGACTTGCATTAAGTTTTCAGCCCCCTGACGGATCGTGCTGCTGTTTAAAACTAAAAAGCTCACCTGAGGTGAGCTTTTTAGTGTTTTTGCCCCTATTCACCGTCAATACCGGCTTGCGTGGCGCGTA
>JAMLIO010000013.1 GCA_023954155.1 Pseudobdellovibrionaceae bacterium
AAAAAAACCAAGACCAAAACCGAAGAGTTGTCATCGTCGTATCTGACACCCACCCGATGTAAAAAGACCTCTGCGCCCTCCCTTTGGGCGTGAATTTCTTTGGGGATTTTTATTATATATGGTCAAAATGCGAGTTCGGCTTGGCGTGATTTTGCGAACGCAAAATTATGCCAAACGTCACTGTCTGAGCATTTTGAGTATATATAATAAAAATCCCCAAAGACATTCACGCCCAAAGGGAGCAGCCCACCAGAGGGCCTCTTTTTGTAAGGGGACTGTCTAATGTGTTTACAGTCTGAGAAGCTCAGACTCGATTTGAGACGGGTTTGGGTTGGCATGGTTTGTGGATAATTAGGGGTATTAACGGGGGATAGAGTTATGAAAGCCTATCAATTAGTTTTAAAATATAAGAGTCTACTGGTCCTTTTGGGTACACTATCTGTGCTTGGTCTTTCAGGTTGTGCTGAATCTGGGTTCAGTGCGAACTCTGGGGGCGGAGGCAGTTCTGTATTGCCACCACCAACCACACCTACCACTGGGGCTTGTGGGGAGTACACTCAACTGTCTAACGCTCTTGAAGGTGAGAAGTGGCATATTTTCCAGGGTGACTTCCGCTTTGATAAAAACAGTGCTGCACAACAAAGATACCGCCGCTTTATGGGTGATTTCGGTAAATTCTGCGCAAACAATGCAAACGGCGAATACAGAATCAATCCCAGAACAGGTCAATACGAACTTTTCTATGGATACTATCAAGGCATTGCCAATTGCAGTGACTGGGATGATATCTCTAAAGTCTGGATCTTCTTTCCTAAAGGACAACCTACACGCGCTCATGTCGTGGTGGACTCTACCATGTCTGGTTACCCTGCTGGATGGCAAGGTCAGGGCTACGACACCCAACGCATGCAACTTACAAATGCACAAATAAATTGCAACGTTACAGACAAAACTGAAATCTTATATGAACCTGTTGCGGGTTACCAATTTAAGATCGTGATTTATAAGGGCAATAAGAGCACCGAACACATCAGAGCCGAGCTGTTCTACCAAGGAGCTTCTATGGGCAAAAATGATATGTTCATTGTCCCCAAATAAAAACAAGTCTGACAGCAGAACTCAGTGCCATAAAGCAACCACTCCAAAAGGTCTTTATGGCATTTGTTTATGAATCAATGAAACGCGCTTTTACAGCCAAAAAACCAACACCCGTCTTCTAAAAAACTTGCCTGCATTATTTTTAAAAAAGTGATTGACCGACTTTTCAATCCCCGCTTCAATTATACATGTTAACAACAACAATATGGGGGATAACACATATGAATAAAGCGCAACTTATTGAAAAAATCGCTGCAGAAGTTGAAATGACTAAAGCTGATGCCGAGAGAGTATTAGACTCTTTCGTACACATCGTTAGAACTAGCGTAAAAAAAGGTGACGAAGTTAAATTAGTTGGTTTCGGTACTTTCACAAAAGCAAAAAGAAAAGCTAGAACTGGAAGAAACCCACAAACTGGTAAAGCTATTAAAATTCCAGCTGCATGGTATCCAAAATTCCGTCCAGGTAGCGAGTTCAAAACTTTACTTAAGAAGTAATCTTTAAGTAAATTCTGAAGAAAGAAGCTGGTCTAAAGTGACCAGCTTTTTTTTTGCCTTTTGTCGTTTCAAAAGCTCTATGACATGATAAGAGTCATGAGAATTATGAACACGAATCTATACCAAACTCTCTGCGGCAGTCTTATTGTTACCCTCTTAGGAGCCTTTTTCTTCTCTTCATGTGTTTCAGTTAAACTGGGTGACAGTTCCATCCAAAAATCTGATCGCTACTCCTTCACCTCACCCAGCACTCAATATCGTGTTCTTAAAGACAAAACCGTGGATGTAGCTTGGATTCAAAAAGAGACTGGGTCCACCCTATCCGTAAAAACCAAATGCCAAAAGGGCCTAGACATTGACCTAGCTGCGTGGGTGCTAGAACTTTCAGAAAGCCTTAACACTCATAGCGCAAACATAAAAGTAGATAAAACCAACTACAATGGTCGCAAAGCCGTACAGTCTATCTTTGACAGCGAGATTGAGGGCTTTAAAAATAAGTTGGCCGTCACCTCTTTTATCAAAAACTCCTGTCAGTACATCATCGCCCTAACCGCTCTGTCTTCAAATTTTGACCAAGACCTTCCTGAATACCAAAAGTTTTTACAAGGCTTCAAAGCATGGTAGCCGTGGGCTTTAAAAACTCTTTAGTGATCTTAGGTGGACTCGCAGAAGTTCTAAAAGATTCTATCGTTGAGTTTAAAAAACGCCGCCCCAGCCTTGAAGACATCAGCACACAGATTATCAATGTTGGTGTAGAGTCCCTCCCCCTGATTGTAATCACCGCTATCAGCTCTGGTTTTGTAATGACCTTACAATTTGGGTTAGGAATTGAAAAGTATGGGGGCAAACCCTATGTTCCTAAAGTGATGGCTCTTGCGACTTTTTTAGAACTGGCCCCCGTGTTCACCGCCTTAATGTGTTCCGCACGCGTAGGCGCTGGTATGGCCTCAGAAATCGGGTCCATGAAAGTCACACAACAGATTGATGCGATTCGAGCTTTAGGCGCATCACCTTACCAGAAGATCTATTTACCTCGAATCATCGCCTGCCTGGTTACCTTTCCCGTTCTTACAGTTATTATGGCCCTCCTTGCACTCGTTGCGACCTCCGTTATTGCTTATGCTGAACTTAATCTAGGCTTTTTATTCACCTACCAAAAGATTGTCACTACAGTATCGTCTTGGGAGTTTTTCTGTACCGCTATTAAACCTTTTGGTTTTGCATTAAGTGTGGCTCTTCCCGCCTGTTATTTTGGTATGAATGTCACCGATGGAACTAAGGGCGTGGGACGCGCCACAACCATGGCTGTGGTTACAGGATCTATGCTGATCTTTATTATTGATTATATTATGACTAAAATTTATTGGCTTTTATATCCCTATGGTGGCTAGAGCATGAGTAGCACCAATGACGTCATCTTAGAAGTAAAACACCTCAAGAAAAGCTTTCGCGAACATGTTGTTCATAGAGACATCTCCTTTAAACTTCGCAAAGGCGAGTGCCTCGGGCTACTGGGGGGCTCTGGTACAGGAAAGAGCGTGATCTTAAGAGCCCTTATTGGTCTTGAAAAGATAGACTCTGGCAAGATCATTTTAAAGGGCACAGAGATCCAAGACTACAACGAAGATCAATGGCTTGAAGCCCGCAAACAGGTCTCTTATGTCTTTCAAAACGGAGCCCTTTTTGATTCCCTCACGGTCTATGAAAATTTGGCCTTTCCTCTAAGACAGCACTCTCGCCTGCCAGAATCTGAAATCGCTTCACGCATCAGTAAGGTGTTATCGCAACTGGGATTAAATAACACAGAATCTCTTTACCCTTCAGAGCTATCTGGAGGAATGCAAAAGCGTGTGGGACTTTTACGAAGCATCATCATGGACCCTGAAATCATTCTTTTTGATGAACCCACCGCAGGCCTAGACCCCTTTAACACCTTAAATATTCAAAAGACGATCAAAAAGATGAAGTCCTTGGGATTCACCTCCATCTTTGTGTCTCACGATATGCCCACAGCCACAGAGGTGTGTGACAGGATCCTTTTGCTTAAACAGGGACGCATTGTTGAAGAGGCTTTGCCTGAAGACATTGAAGCTTCGACAAGCAGTTTAAGAAAATTCATGCAAGGAACTTTGAAACTTTAAACACATAACTTAAGTGCAACAGGTGACACTATGAATGACAAACAAAAACTGAAAGCAGGAATCTTTATTGTGATTGGGGTAGTGATCTTTATCTTTGGATTCACCGCCATCATGAGCGATGAGTCTATGCTGAGTCGTAAAAATACCTACCACACATACCTTAAAGACACTCAAGGGATCATGTTTGGCTCTGTGGTTTCGTTTTCTGGGATCAATGTCGGAAACGTCCACGACATCGAATATATACCTGAAAAAGAAACCATCAAGATGACCCTTAAGATTTCTAAGAAATACGAAAACCTCATCACAGACACCAGTCTTGTACAACTGAAAACCCAAGGGGCTCTAGGTGACCGCTTCGTGTACATCAAGGCAGGTGGAAGCGGTAAGGTGATTCCCAACCACGGCGAAATCCCCATGGATCAACGTCCTGATCTTTTGGACCAAATTGGCAGTAAGCTTTCAGACCTAGAACAGTTTTCTTTAACACTTAAAAAGATTGATGCCATCATCACGAACTTTGGTGAAGGTGTAAATTTTGAAGAGATGGGCAAAAACTTTAACTCAGCCATTAAAAGCTTTGCTGGGGCCAGTGAGACCATTAAAAACCAAGCTCAAATTAAGCCCACGCTAGATCGCTTGAATGCCTCTCTAGATGCCATCAATTCTAAGAAAGGCACTCTTGGCCAATTGATTTATGATCCGACACTGCATAAAAAGATCATGAGCTTTTTAGGCGAAGACCCTGATGATGACTATTTAAAATCTTTAATGAGAAAAAGTATTGAGGCCACAGAAACTTCAAGAGCGAAGTAGTTTAGAAATATACTGCCGCTCTTTTTCACCCACACTATCCAAAAATCCTTTGTTCTGTGTCCATACCACCTTGGTCACCCATTTAATACCAAGATGCTGGTTCACTTTTTCTAAAACATTATTGGAAATAAAATAATAATGCTGGACCCCCGAGGCCGAAGAGCACCAGATGTATAGCGTGCCTCGGATGTACTTTACAGGAAAGGTGCGTTCCGAAAGGGCCTGCCCCACCACTGTGGGCCAATTCTGAATCAGGCTCCAACGCTTGTATTCATTAGCCACAGACTGAGACGCAGAATCAGGCACTGCTCCACCCTCTTTAAAGAGTTTCTGTAAGACATCTGCTGCCGATTTTAATTGAGGTCGTTTTTTCTTTTCCACCAGGCGATATTTTACCCTTTCTTAGCTCCACAGGCTAACAGCTCCTTACGCGGGCTCAAGACTTAACGCAGTTTTAAGGTTGAACTTTTAAGCATTTAGACCTATCAACACACTATGTCTTTAAATACGTCCCCCATTCATGTTGTCGGAGCTGGCTTGGCTGGCAGCGAGTGCGCCTTTCAACTGGCAGAACTCGGCTACCAAGTTCGTCTGTACGAAATGAAGGCTCATAAAAAAAGCCCCGCCCATAAAACTCAAAACTTTGCGGAGCTGGTCTGTTCTAATTCTTTTGGGAGCACGACTGACTACTCGGCCTCGGGTCAATTGAAGTGGGAGGCCAAAAACTTAAACAGCCTGATCCTTAAGGCGGCCTTAGACGCTGCTGTGCCAGCAGGAATGGCTCTCGGCGTGGATCGAGATGTCTTTTCTCAAAGCATTACGACGGCTATTAGAAATCACCCCAACATCACCTGCGTGGACCAAGTCATTCAAGATGTGAACGAACTGGATGGTCTTCGCATTATTGCCACGGGTCCGCTGACCGACAGTGCCTTGGCACAAAGCTTGGCTGCACATTTTGATGCAGGATCTTTATATTTTTACGATGCCATAGCTCCCATTATAGAAACAGATTCAATTGATATGGACATTTGCTGGAAGGCCGACCGCTGGGGTAAAGTTGGGGGTAGTCTCGTGGACAATAAAACCCAAAATGCAAACAACGACCACGATCCATGTGAGAACGCTGACAGTCGTGATGAAAGCAAGAGTAACAAGAACAACTGTCCTACAGCCGACAACACAAATAGTGGGGGCGATTATATCAATTGTCCCCTCAACAAAGAACAATACTACGCCTTGATTCAGGCAATTAAAGCCGCACGCAAGGTGGAGGCCAAAGAGTTTGAAAAGACTCCTTACTTTGAAAACTGTATGCCCATCGAAGAGATTGTCGCCCGTGGTGATGAGACTTTGCGTTTTGGCCCTTTGAGCTTTAAAGGATTGCCCTACCCTAAAACAGGTCGCAACTGCTACGCAGTGGTTCAACTTAGACAAGACAATTTACAAGGCACAGCTTACAACATGGTGGGATTCCAAACCAAAATGGCGTATGCAGATCAAAAGGAAGTCTTTCGCATGATTCCAGGTTTAGAAAACGCCTCTTTTGTTAAATTGGGGAGTATCCATCGCAACATGTACATCAACTCTCCACGTTTACTGAATCCCAATCTGTCTTCTAAAAAAGATCCCAATTTATTTTTTGCAGGCCAGATCACTGGCGTTGAGGGGTATTTTGATTCGACGTGCATTGGGCTTCTTGTGTCACGCTTTGTCGATCAAAAACTTCGGGGGCAAAACCTGAACCCTCCCCCACGCACCTCAGCCCTTGGCTCTCTATTAAACTTCCTGCAAGAACCCAAAGATAATTTTCAACCCATGAACATCAATTTCAGTTTACTGCCAAAGCTTGATGAATCTATTTTAGGTAAAATGAAAAAATCAGAACGAAAACGAGCCAAAAAAGACAAACAGCTTGCCATTGCTAAAACAGATTTTTTAAATTGGATCACCCAGACCCAGCATCAACAAAAAACAATGGCTTAAGTTGCAGCACCAAGAAACCCAAATCCAATAGAAATTGATTTACATTGAATGAAATACTATTGGTCACTCCAGCGCGAACCCTTGTGAACTTAAACAGTTTTTAAAATTCGAGGATTAGATTTGAAATTCAACTTCAATGGCTTGATCTACCCTTGGAATAGCTGAGCCGTTGATTCGTAATTCAGTCGTGGCAGGGTTATACGACCACCCATTCTCTTCGCCCTGGGGAATGATCACCCCTCCTACAGAGACCGTGAATGGCACCTCTGAGGCATAGGATGGAAGTTTGAATCTGAAATTTTCAGAAATGATCCCACGCGCAAGCCTTCGGATTTCGGCATCTGGAGTCTGGCACGGACTAGCTAAAACCCCGCCTCCCGTCATCGTGATCAAGTCCATATAACGTTTAGCAATAAAATGAACATCCCCTAAACCATCAGCTGCATTTCTAGCTTCACGGCAGACATGATCCACCAAAGCGTAAGCATGAAAGGAATAAGCGCGCATAGGAGCTGTGGTCACACCTGCTCGTGCGCTGACAGCGTGATTGTACCTTGATAATGGAATCAAATATCGCCCTGTAGAAGGATCTGGATTAGCCTGCGTATGTTGATAGTAAATAATATTAGGAATGTAATCACCTAGTGCATAATCAAAATAGTAAAGCTGATAGGGGGACGTTGCGCAGTTATAAATGCAACTGTCTGTTAAAGAAAATATCAAGGTGTCTTGAGGCGAGTTGTTACTGAAGTCATCCTCGTTGGTGATAAACACTGTAGCAAAATGCGAAAAGTTTCTAATTAACTCGGCATTGGCAGGATCAGCGATGATGTCCTCTAGACTTTCCAGTCCTCTTACATCAGGATGCCCATCTACGCCCACAGTGAGGTTCATTCTTAGAACCTCTGAGGGATTAGGGGTTAGTGGTGTGACAATGCGATATCCACTTAAAGCCCCCACCCCTTGGCTGAATCTTGTGCTGTAGTTCATCTCTGGGTGATACTTCTTGCGGTACGCATCTGACAAACCCACGGCAATTTGAAACTCCACATTTCTAGAGGTAAATTCAGAAATAAAAGCTGCTGTATTATCTTGAAATCTAGTTTGCAAAAACTCCATCAGACTGGAATTGTCCATGAGCAAAAGCACATCAGCTCGTGATCTTGGAGTAAAGTATAATTTATTTTGAAAATTAGGATCTTTAATCACGCTATAAGAATCAAAGCCATCAAAACCCAAACTGCATCCTAGCACAGCAAAACTTAGGTGTGCTAAAAAACAAATTCTCATTATGAAACAAAGACTCTTACTCATCTAAATCTTATCGGTCATCTGCAAAATGCAATTGAGAATCTAGATGTAAATTCAATCGTTTATCAAATAAAAAAGCCACATAACCAGATTTGGTGGGTGCAGGTGAAGGCCTTTGGGAATTTGATTGTTGATAAAATAAAAAAGCCACATCGCTGTGGCTTTTTAGTCTATAGGTTTTTAAACTTTAAACTAGTAGTTATTGATATCTTCACTACCACCAGTTACGTTTATATTTTCCAAGAAGAAACTAGGTCTAGATCTAAAGTAAATATCAATCATTACTCTAAAGTCGGCATCAGAGCCTGAAGCCGTTTTACCAGAGAAAAGACGATCTTTAATCTCAGATTGATCCATACTTCCAGCAGTCAGGTCCGAAGCAATCAGAACACTAGAACGGATACTGGTTCTGTTTCCGTATTGGTCTACTGAAGTGTCATGGTTAAAAGAACATGGGTTTAAAGCCACAATTCCGTGATCTTTAAGTGAAGAGATTTCTCCTGCATCAGCATGACCATTTCTGTTTGCATCCACCCAAACCTTTAAAGTGTTATAGGCGTCATCCCATGGACCAATATATTTCTCTTCAGTCACTTCGCTCAGACAGTTTTTATTAGCATAAGCAGCTAGGGCATCAAAACCGTTATTATAACGACGATCATTGATGATAGTTCTGTTACTGAAAAGCTGTTCAGCAGAATGAACTTCGTTATTACTGTCTGGTAACACAAGGAATCCATCCTCTGCGACACGTTTCCACACTGTGCGACCACTTTCATTGACTTGCTTTAAACTTCCACCCAACCAAGCTACTTGGTGAGAAATCCTCTTATAACCTTTATTATTAGGAGGTACTGGTAAATTTGCCAAGTTAAAGAAAGAACCCCAATCCAAACTTGATGTGCGAATGTGTTTTTCGCCCAAGTCAATCACAATCGGAGTGTATTGCATACTCAAGATTGTGGCATTGTAACCAAAGATGATATTATCAAATAACTGAGGCATCCCCTCGTATCCAGAATAGTTTTTGCCACCCAAACTTTGAGGTGTACTTAAGTCAGACACAAACTTGTCTCTGTGTTTAAACATTCTGTCTAAGAAGAATAACTCACGCAACTGCACGGCATACTCTTTTGATCTTACCGCTGAAGAGGTGAACTCAGGGTTTAAAATGGTATAGTTTGCATTTGTAAAGCTTAAATACTGCTCACGAATATCAGCCACATATAAGGGGATAATTTGCGGAGTAGACTGCTGCTCGATTTTGTTAAATAAGCGAGGACTTAATTCATAGCTGTCGCTATTAGTGTCATTATAAATGTTTCCATAATTTAAGATCGCCCAAGTATGATCGTAAGTGCCGTTTAAACGTAACTCTCTATTATATCCACCAACAACACGAATCACGTCAAAGAAACAACGATCCCCATTGATATATCTCGCACGCGCTTCAGTATGATCGGCCACATAGTGAAAGACATCTTGATGTGAATCACGATAGATATGTTTATTGGCTGGGCCCACATACACATCCGTCACACCATCATCATTAGTACGCAGAATAGATCGCAGATAGGCTCTATAGGATGTTTCATCCACTACGTTACCTGAAGAGATGGAGAATCTGACAGGGATTAAAGTATTGGTCGTGTCATTACTGGCCATATTTAAGACTTCTGCTTTTTCTTGATCATATCTGGCTTGTGTACAACGAGAGACAAAATCACTTCCTACATTTGCGGCATAGGGAAATGAAGGTTGAAACGAATCACCTGCACCCGATGTTCCGCCTATAGTTGTACGAGGATTATGGGGTTCAAACGGAACCTCAAGAATCACTTCTCTCTCGGCTTTACTCACAGTGGACGTCATCTCGTACTGTGAACAGTTTTGGTAAGCTAACAAGGTTAAACCCAAGGCACCACAAACGCTCAACAGCCTTACAACTTTGGTATTTAATTTCATGACCCACTCCTAATAGTTTTGTAATTGCACAATAGACTCTTCGGTGACCTAGACCTTTTGTCTTAATCACCGAGGTCTAACATATTTCATGTTGAGACAAAGCAGGTATTTTTGAGCTTTCAAGGCAACACTTAAGCATCACTCAGTGGCTTTGTCTCAATTTAATATATCTTATTCTACAGTTACGGATTTGGCTAAGTTACGAGGCTTGTCGACATCATAACCTAAACTTTTGGCCACATGATAGGCCATAAGTTGCAGTGGGATAGTTTCTAAAATGGGATAGGTCAACCAATCGGCTTTAGGTAAACCTAAAAAGTGATGACTGATCTGTTCTAAGCGGTGATCGCCCACACTTCCTAAACTGATGATTTGCCCACCCCTAGCTTTCACTTCTTCTAAGTTGCTGATGGTCTTATCATAAAGATCATCTTGTGGAGCCAGCATCACCACCATCATCTTGTCATCAATCAAAGCCAAAGGCCCATGCTTCATCTCTCCCGCCGCGTAACCTTCAGCGTGCATATAAGCAAGCTCTTTTAACTTCAAAGCCCCTTCCATAGCTATGGGGTAGTTTGTTCCTCGCCCCATATACAAAAAGCCCTTGTGACTTTTAAGGAACTCACTGGTTTCTTTAAAGAAGGTGTCGTAAGCCAAAACATTTTCTAGGTTCAGAGGTAAAGACAAAAGACTGGTGGTGTACTCATGTTCTTGTTCCAAAGAAAGTCGCCCATTGGCTCTGGCCAAAGATATACCTAAAGCGGCGGCAATAGCCAGAGTGCTGGTAAAGGCCTTGGTACTTGCCACACCAATCTCTGGCCCTGAGTTCATATAAAGAGAAAAATCGCTCTCACGATCAATGCTAGAATGTTTGGTGTTACAAATGCTGAGCGTTCTAACCCCTTGAGACTTCACAAGTCTTAAAGCCGCTAGAGTGTCAGCCGTTTCACCACTTTGAGAAATAAAAATCACGAGGGATCTTGGGTTTAAAATTGGACTTCTATAACGAAACTCACTGGCGATGTCGACTTCTGTTGGAATCAAAGCCAACTTTTCAAAAATATACTCTGCATACATAGCCGCATAAAAACTAGTTCCACAGGCCACAAGATAAATATGCTCTATGCCTTTAAAGAACTGCTCGGTTTCTATTTGGTCTGGATAAAACCCCTGCATCTTAATCGTACGATCTTCAGCATGGATATGAGGAGCCAAAGCCATGGACACGGCATTGGGCTGTTCAAAAATTTCTTTAAGCATATAATGCTCAAAGCCTTTTTTATCTGTACTTTCTGCATCCCAAGTGATCGTCTCAAAACTTCTAGTGATCGCTTGATCACTTTCATCATAAAACTGAATCGCAGCCCCTTGAATGTGCACCAGATCCCCATCTTGGAGGTAGCATACTGTTTTTGAATACGGAAGTATGGCCTGAATGTCACTGGCCACGATGGTCTCGTCTGTATTTTTACCTATTAACAAAGGTGGTCCATGCTTAAAGGCGATCAATTCTCCTTCGGATTTTTTATGTAAAACCAGAATGGAATAGGCCCCCTCAAGTTTTTGTCTGCATTCCAAACAGGCTTCTAAAAGACCCTTGCCACTTTTTAACAGATCATTCAGTAAATGAGCCACCAACTCGGAATCTGTATCAGACTCAATGTGTGCGCCACGCGCTAACAGCTCTTCTTTGATCTGTAAATAGTTTTCGATGATTCCATTGTGCACAATACTGACATCTCCCACTGCGTGAGGATGGGCATTCTTTTCTACTGCTGGCCCATGGGTGGCCCAACGTGTGTGCGCAATCCCTGTGCGACCATGAAACTGAACTTGGTTGGTCTTTTTTTCCAGCTCATCAATGCGCCCAGCAGCACGAACACGGATAAAATTTCCATCTTCAAGCACACACACGCCCGCACTGTCATAGCCACGATACTCTAATGTTTTAAGACCAGAAATCAAAACATCTTTGGTGTTTCTATCACCGATGTATCCCACAATACCGCACATAATTTAATCCCTATAATTTTTCTTCACGAACGCTTTGGCTCGTGTCACGTAAAGACTTTTTGCCTCTACATCCTTGGTCACAGTAGCTCCCGCAGCCACCACGGCTCCATCACCGATATGAACTGGTGGCACAATCTGAGAGTCACTTCCCACAAATACGTCTTTGCCAATCACAGTTTTGTACTTCTGACCATCGACCGCAAAATTGCAGGTGATGGTCCCTGCACCTATGTTCGTGTTTTCACCAATCTCGGTATCACCCAAATAACACTGATGGCCTGCTTTAACACCTTCTTTAAAATGAGTCTTTTTTGACTCTACAAAATTCCCAATCTTCACATGTTTTTCAACACGTGTGCCCTCACGTAAACGCGCATAGGGTCCCACACTACACTCTCCCTGTATCACAGCATTTTCAATGTAAGAGCCCGCCTTAATATAAGTGTTAGGTCCCACTTCGCTGGTAAGGATATGAGTGCCTGCCTCAATCACACAACCCGCACCGATGCGAGTCTTCCCTTTGATATACACATTAGGATAAACAAAAGTGTCTTCACCAATTTCAACACCATCGTCTATATAGGTGTTTTCAATATCTAAAAACTTCACACCATTGGCTAAATGTTTGCGACCATTTTTAAGGTAGGATTTTTTATTTACTAAATAGAGACTTTCGGAATCATTCACTCCAAAGGCCATGTCTTCTGTGGTTTCAATCCACGCCACAGGCTTGCCAGATTTTTGGATGTCCTCAACAATATCTGTCAGATAAAATTCGGAGGTTCTAGATTTAGAACGCAAACCTTGAAGGGATTTATAAATCACGTCAGTGCTACCAATGTAAAGACCCGTGTTGACGGTTTGAATTTCCAGCTCTGCGGCCGTAGCCTCTTTGGCCTCCACGATCTTTTGGATCTGAGCTTCTTTCTTGATCACTCTTCCAAAACTTCCTGGGTGGGGCATATCTAGAACCGCCACACACAGTGAGGCCTGTCTTTGGCCATAAGACCAAAGCACTTCAGAAATGTCCTCCTGATTCACCAAAGGATGGTCCCCATTACAAATAAAAAGCGTCTCCGAAAGTCCTTTTGGGTCTACAGATAACACGGCATCACCTGTTCCTAATGGCTGCTTTTGTACATGCAAGAACACAGACTCCATACTGCTAGCTAAAGGTTTGAGCACCTCTTGCAACGCTGCTGTGACCACCACATGCACTTGTCTGCAACCCGCAGCTTTAAGTTGTCCCACGATTCTTTCTAACATGGGTACACCTGCAACACGTTGTAAGACCTTGGGAGTTCTGGATTTCATACGTGTGCCTGAACCTGCCGCCAGCAAAATAGCATCCCACACTACATTTGTCTTTTGAGTCATAATACCCGTACTCCTTTGCTCACCTATCTACGCGTCGTTTATGGATTCCATCCAGAAGCAGCTTCTTGCGCGAAGCTTCATTTGCAAGCCTTTATTGTAGGCCTTAATTGGGGGTTCTCGTCACGTAACTCTGCATTTTTGACGTTATGTAAAGCCAGGTTTAACGTCAATACCCCTACCTCTTTGTATCTATAAGAACACATGCAAAAAACTCTACCCATAATCTATAAAATATACGTATGTTGGCCGTCTACAAAAGCTAAGCCCACCCGCCAATGGGCCCATACATCATAAAATATACCCTACGAACAGCGCGCACTCTGGCGCAAATACACTCGTAAACTGGCCCATAAACCATAGGCTCCCCAGGTCTTTAAAGGTAAGATGTAGTGTGACTAACGATGTGGAGCATTTTTCTAGTATTTTACTCCTCGGGGACCCCTTACCCCCACAAGAAGCTTTTGAAGCGCAGCATGCACCTCACTTTGATGAGGGCTTACATGTCATCAAGCACCAAGCCCTGAAACTGATCATACTGAACTCAGGCACTCTCACTCAAGACAACACTCATCGCCTGTATGAGGCGCTGAGAGCCTCCCCGCACCATCCCGAAGTGATTGCCATTTTAAATGGGGCTCAGGAGATACAACAAAACCACCTGCTGATCTCGCTCCTCAACCCCAACTCCATTCTTTATAAGGACAGTTTGGGCGCACTTCCCGAGCAGGTCATTCTGGCAATACAAAAATTTGATTACCACAAACAAAATGAAAACTTTTATAGGCTCTTTGAAGAGCAAAACGAAAACTTACAAAAGCTCAATGCCGAGCTCAAAGAAGGTGTTAAAAAAAGGAAGGTCAGCCTTAAACGCTCTGAGTCTCGTTTGATCAAATTGCAAGAGCAACTCAACCTTATGTATTTCGCTATTGTAGGCATTCAAGAGGCCAAATCCATTTCCGAGATCGAAGAGCTCTTGGTAGACACTCTGAGTTCAACCATGGATGTGCAATGGGTTCGAATTTTAATCGAGCACAAAGAGCTTTTAGAAGAAAGCATGGTCATTGAAAATCAAAAGCACTTTAAGATTTTTGGCTCAGCATTAGTGTTTGATAAACATAAAATCGGCCATATTTATTTTGCCAAAAGCCATAAACTTTTCACCAAACAGCAAGAGTCTTTCCTGCTCCAAATCAACGAGATCGTCAGCATTAAGATCAATCAGCTTTTAAAGTATTCCAATTTGCTCATCACCCGCTCACAATGGCAGCAGACTTTTAATGCTATTCGTTATCCTGTGGTGATTGTGAATAAAAATTATGACTACATCACATCCAACAAAAACGACCTAGAGCTTAAACATCAAACTCAAAAAAAGTGCTATGAAGTGATGTTTGGGCGGAGCACTCCATGTCAAAACTGCACTCTCGGGCAAAAGTTTGAAGTCAAAGATTCGGAGTCAGGGCGTTGGTATTATGTTACAAGCCAAAGCCTGAAAGCTTATTACGAAGACACCGAACATTTGATTCACATCTATCAAGATGTGACGGAACAAAAAAATATTGAAACCCAAATCCTTGAAAAGACTAAACTAACTGACCTTGGTATTCTTGCTGGAAGCCTTGCCCACGAACTGAACAATCCGCTCGGAGGCATTATCACTTTCTTGCAACTTTTAAAAGATGATGTGGGAAGTCGTGATGCAACCTTAAAAAAAGACATTGAAGACCTCTTAAATTCGGCCATTGATTGCAAAGATATAATCCAAATGATTTTGGAAAACGTAAGACATAATAAGCCCTTAAGACTGAGCTAGACTTTGTTTTTATAATTTCTGCGTTATACCCCTCCCTAAAGTCCTGTTAAAAATTTGACGGATTTTTTTTTCCTTCTTATGATGAGGACAGGAATGCTACGTCCGTAGCATAAAAGAGGGGATTTGTTGAAAAGCCAATATAAAATTTTAGTTGTTGATGACGATCCAACTGTCAGAAAGAGTCTGTCCAAAGCTCTGCAAAGACATGACTACACAGTCATCACAGCACAATCCAAATCGGAAGCCGAATCTATGTTGGCCAGTCAACTTAAAGTGAACTTGGCCATCGTAGACTTACGCCTGCCTGATGGAAACGGTTTGGACCTACTGACCTCTATTAAAACTCGTCAACCTGATTGCGAAGTGATCATCCTCACGGGCTATGGCAGCTTTGAAATGGCCGTGTCTGCCGCACGCAAAGGGGTGTTTCAATTTTTAACTAAACCTTTTGAACTGCAAGAACTGATCGAGTTCGTGGATCGTGCATTGACTCACAAAGAAATCAAAGAAGAGAACTCACGCTTAAAAACTCAGCTCTCTCATTCCTATGGCCTCAATCAGATCATTGGGAAGAGCCGTGAAATTCGCAGCGTGATTGATCTTGCTAAACGCATTGCACCCTCAGACTCCACCGTGTTGGTCACAGGAGAAAGTGGAACTGGCAAAGAGCTGATTGCCCGTGGCATCCATCATGCTTCTGATCGTCACCAAGAGGCTTTCATTGCTGTCAATTGCGGAGCCATTCCTGAGGACCTCTTAGAAAGCGAACTTTTTGGTCATGAAAAAGGGTCTTTTACAGGTGCCATCAAAGAGCGCAAGGGGCGTTTTGAAATGGCTCACAAGGGCACCATCTTTTTAGACGAGATTGGCGATATGAGCCCCAAGCTTCAGGTCAAACTTTTGCGTGTACTGCAAGAAAAAAAGATCGAACGCATTGGCTCTAGTGAAACCATCCATATTGACGTGCGCGTGATTGCAGCCACCCATAAAAACTTAGAGCAGCAAATCAAAAAAGAACTTTTTCGAGAGGACCTGTACTTTCGCTTAAACGTGATCCCCTTACAAATGCCTTCTTTACGTGCTAGAAAAAGTGATCTGCCTATTCTTATCAATTCTTTTATTCATAAATTTAATCACGAAAAAAAGAAAAAGATCACAGGTTTTTCAAGCGAAGCCTTTGAAGCCTTACAAACTTACGACTGGCCAGGTAACGTTCGTGAATTAGAAAACTTGGTCGAGAGACTCACCATTATCATTGGCGAAGGTATGATCTCTTTGGATGATCTTCCTCCTCGTTACTCTCAGTGTGCTAAAAGAAGTGTCGCTGCTGAAGACATTGATATTCCTGATTCAGGAATTGATTTTAATACTATGGTGTCTGAATTTGAAAACCGTCTCTTATTAAAGGCCTTAGAAAAGACCAATTGGAATCGCAACAAAGCCGCCCATCTCTTACGTCTTAACCGCACCACTTTAGTTGAAAAACTAAAGAAAAAGGGGCTCTCTCAAGACGACGCGAACCCCTAGTTTTTTTGTACTCTATTTTATCTTCTTCGTAACAATTTAAATGCTAAGGGCACTCCCCGCATCAGCGCTACAGAATGCTCTCGAGGCACTTCCTGCATCAACGTTATAGAATGCCTGAGGCACTTCCTGCATCAACGTTAATATTGTGATTGGTTTCTAAGTTCACATCCACCTTTCCATTCTTCACTGCATCTGACAGCTCGGCAATGGCGTCCTTAGAACTCTGATCTAAGCTCACTTGTCCTTTGACATTCACATCATGTTTGGTCTTTTTAATGGAATTTCCAAGCGTATACGCAGCATAAGCAATGGCCACACCCACAATCGCAAGTCCACCTAGTAGAAACCAATTGCTGGCATGACTGTCTTCTGACATGCCCAAGATTCCTAAAGCAGGACACATCTTAAATAATAGAGAATCTATAGCAGCGGTTTTAGTTGTGCCGCCAATATTCTTTTCAAGGTTTTCTAAAAGTTTATTGATAGATTGAGCATTGGCAAAATCATAGGTCTCTCCATCAAGCACCATCAACATGTGATCCACTGGGCCTGTAAAGCCTATTTTTAAAGTCCCTTTGCCGTTGTCTAGAATCATCGTGTTGCCCTTACGAGTGATCGAAAGACCTAAGTCATCCACATTCAAAGACAACTTCACCAGACGCTTATACATATTGGGAGGTAAAACATGAGCGTAATGTTTAATAGCCACCTGAGGCTTTAAGCGCTGCTCTTCATCCAATAAAAACTTTCTTGCACTGTCAGGAAGCAAAACGCGCTCTTGTTTGCCCTGCACACTGGCTAATGAACGTCCTTCATCATCAGAGTCTTTATTGGGTTTACTCTTTCCGCAACCCGCTACCATTACAATTGATAAACCAATGAGTATTATTTTTTTCATTATAGAGCCCTCAACTGGGTTCTCTATCGGTAAAAAATGAGACAGACATAAGACTTGAGCTCGATCTCAGTGCCTTAAAAGGTAAAATATCGACCAATGTCCTTACGATATTGTATCCCATCCCAGTTCACTTGACCGAGACGATGGTAGGCCTTTTCTATAGCCTCATCTTTGGTAGCGGCAATACCCACGGCTCCCAAAACCCGACCGCCACTTACAAAAAACTCCCCACTTGGATTTCGACCTACTCCTGCATAGATAAAATATGAATCCTCCGATTCAGTTAAAATATCTCCACTGATCGGCGCCCCTTTTTCGGGGTTATCAGGGTAGCCTTTAGCAGCTAACACCACACACGCCGCATGCTGGGGTCTTACCTTAAAGCCTTGCAACTCGCCCTGCGCACATGAACGCAAGAGCAGACCCATATCCCCCTCAATCAGAGGCATGATGATCTGTGTTTCAGGGTCGCCAAACCTGACGTTATACTCCAACACATAGGGTTCATCATCTTGGATCATAAGACCAATAAATAAAGCCCCTCTGTATGGTAAATTTTTATCATTTAATGTTTTTAGTGTAGGTTCGACAATGTTTCTACGTATCTTTTGATCTAAATCTTCTGAAATTTGAATAGGGCCCAGAACACCCATTCCGCCTGTGTTAGGGCCTTCACCCCCATCGCACAAAGTTTTATGATCTTGGGCCAAAGGGCAGACCTCATAACGAGTGCCATCCGTGATGATGATGTAACTTAACTCCCAACCCTTTAAAAACTTTTCCGCAAGGGCTTGGGTTTCACCAAAGATGCGTCTTTTAAAAATATCATAGGCGGCCTTTTGCACATCCTCTTTGGTCTTACAGATGTACACACCCTTTCCAGAAGCAAGTCCGTCAGCTTTAATCACAAACGGAAAATCGAAATCTAATTCCAATGCGTGTTCGTAACTATTTAGAATTTTATAGTCTGCTGTGGGAATTCCTGCATCCACCAGAAACTCTTTGCAAAAGATTTTACTTCCTTCTAATTGGGCCGCAGCTTGGTCAGGACCAAACACTAAAAAGCCCGCCTCTCGTAACGTATTCCCCAAGCCTTCTGCTAAAGGCGCCTCAGGACCTACAACCACAAGATCAATCTTTTGATCCTTTAAGGATTTAATAAGCGGTGTAGAGGGATTCCACGAGATCGCATGACACTGGGCCAACTGCGCTATCCCCACAGAACCAGGATAAGCATGCACTTCATTCACAGATTCACTCTTTACGAGTGCCTTCACTAAAGCATGCTCACGTCCACCTGACCCAATTACAGCAACATTCATTGCAACCTCTCATTCCATGACAATCTATGACATAGGTTCTTTTTAGATTCAAGCTTACGGCCCTCTAGCCAAATAGATTGGGGACAGTTTTTTAATAGAGTTATTCGAAATGCTCAGACAGTGACGTTTGGCACAGCTTTGCATTCGCAAAACTGCGCCAAGCCGAACTCGCCTTTCGATCAACTCTATTAAAAAACTGTCCCCAATCTATTTGGCTAGAAGACCGCTTTCGCGGAGAAGGAATTGGGCTTCGCTGCGCTTTTCAGGGGCGACGTAGATGCGTTCGATGATGCGGATGTCGCCGTACTTTTCAAAGATTTCGGTGTTATCTTCGATGCGTGAAGGTGTAGATCCTTTATCGTATTCTTCTACAACGTAAAGTGCGTAATTGTTCATCGAGAACTGGGCCTCTTGATATTTACTTAGGCGTGTGGATGAACTGACATAGATAGTTTCAATGCCCTCGCCCTCTAAACGATTAAGGACATCGCGGATAGCTTCACTGTTTTTGTAAGAGTGCTTTTCAAAGAGAACGCGGTAAGGATTTCTTGTCGCGATTCGTTTGGCCCACGTGTTTTGATCCTGCACTTCATCAATGTGCTGGTATAAAGCGTAGTCGGTGCACTTGATATATTTTTGTAAGTCAGAAGGAAGACTGAATGTGCAGTTTTCTGACTTTAAAAATCGAGTCAGCATCTCTTCGTACACAATCGCTTTATGGTGGAAGTACACCATCAAGTGCATGTGATGGCGAGAGAGTAAAAAGTCATCAAAGGTATAAAGTGCACGACGATTGAGCGCGAGGAACATGTCGTTTTCAACTTGGTTATAGGTTAAATTGCCAATCAACCAGCTCAATTCGATTTTGCCGTAGTTGGTTCCGCAAAAGTACGCGTCACGGATCAAATAGTCCATGCGATCTACATCTAACTCTGAACTGACTAACTGACTTAAGATAGGTCTAAAGTTCACACCATCCACAACAAAAAAACTGTCATCCACTTTAAGATCACGATCTATAAGAGCGGCCACATGTATAGGCTCAAACGCTCCATAGTCTTCGATGATTTTAGTGATATTGGAATCTGTGATGAACTTAATGGTGAAGTCTTCATGATTAGCCTTACGGTTTTTGTCATAAGACGTCTTATATTTGTCATAAATTTGCAGATTCAAAGTCGCCAGCGGCGGCATCACTTCTTCAGTGGTGTGGCTCAAAGGTCCATGTCCAATGTCGTGCAAGAGGGCCGCGAGCTTTAAACACTGGCGAAGATTTTGACGAGCAGTAAGATTAGTAAATGGATAACGTTTAAAAATGCTATCAAAGGCTTGTCCAGCTAAATAGCTCACTCCGACTGAATGCAAAAATCTATTGTGAGTGGCTCCTGGGAAACTGAATTCTGAAAATCCCAACTGTTTAATGGAGCGCAAACGCTGATACTCTTGGGAGTCACAGATCGTGACCTCGATGGGGGATAACTCTATTGAACCATGAATAGGATCTCTTATTTCCATACACCCCTTGTCATCGACAGAAGGCAAAAGGTCAACTTTAAGGCAATTCTTAAATCAGGTTTTAACATTTTTGCGCTTGGCATCATTCAAAAATATTCCCTCTCACACACAGAGTTAGGACTTATCCAAAAGCATAAGCTTTTATAAAGTAAATAGAACCGCGACAAGCCAGCCACAGAGACATAACATCCAAGCTTGCTCCGCCGCCACCAACCCCTCCATCCAAGAAGGAATGAGATGAAAACATATTTAGATTTAATGGAAAAGATTTTAATCGAAGGCACAGACCGCGAAGACCGCACAGGAACAGGAACTCGCAGTCTCTTTGGCCATCAAATGCGCTTTGATCTCCGCAACAGCTTTCCTCTTTTAACCACCAAAAAGGTGCATTTGAAATCAATCATTCATGAGCTTTTATGGTTCTTACAAGGCGACACCAATATCAAATACCTTAAAGACAATAATGTTCGCATCTGGGATGAATGGGCGGATGAAAACGGGAACCTGGGCCGAGTGTACGGAGCCCAATGGAGATCATGGCAGGCCCCAGATGGGAGCACCATTGATCAAATCTCAAACGTAATGAACACCATTAAAAATAATCCCACCTCAAGACGCTTGTTGGTGGTGGCGTACAACCCAGGAGAGGTGGAAACCATGGCCCTACCCCCCTGTCACGCCTTCTTTCAGTTTTATGTGGCAAATGGCGAGTTGTCTTGTCAGCTTTACCAACGTAGTGCTGATGTGTTCTTAGGAGTGCCCTTTAACATTGCCAGTTACGCCCTACTGACTATGATGATGGCTCAAGTCTGCGGGTTAAAGCCTGGTGAGTTCATTCATACTTTAGGCGATGCACATTTATACCATAACCATTTTGAACAAGCTCGTCTGCAGCTGAGCCGCACCCCTAAGACCTTACCCAAAATGTGGGTGAACCCTGAGGTGAAAGACCTGTTTGCCTTTAAATACGAAAACTTTAAACTTTTAGACTATGATTCGTATCCTAGCATTAAAGCGGAAGTGTCAGTATGATTGTCAGTCATATTGTAGCCACAAGTGAAAATCATGTGATCGGTGTCAAAGGGGATTTGCCTTGGCATATCCCCGAAGATCTTAAGTTCTTCAAAGAAACCACTGCAAATTCTGTGATCGTCATGGGAAGAAAAACTTATGACAGCCTCGGAAAACCTTTACCTAAAAGAGTGAACATCGTGGTCTCGAGATCGGCAAAACCTGAAGAGTTCCCAGCAGGAGTTTTACTCTTCAGCGACATTAAACAGGCCGTAGCCAAAGCCAAAGATCTTGGAACAGAAAAAGATCTTTCTGAAGTTTTTATTGTAGGCGGAAGCGAAATTTATAAACAGACTTTAGCTTTAAAATTAGTGGATCGCATTTACCTGACACTCATTCACACCACT
>JAMLIO010000014.1 GCA_023954155.1 Pseudobdellovibrionaceae bacterium
GTTTTTATAAAGGGGTTCGTCTTGGGTAGAAGGTGTAAGAGGTTTTTCCTCTTCTAAGGCGTCTTTAGAGTCTGGGGTTGTCTTTTGAACAGACTCATCCGAGGTGGTTCCTTCTTGGGAGGGGGACTTCTCAATGACTGCATTTTCTGGATGAAGATGTGCGGAAGGGACTTCAGTAGGAGCTGTTTCTGCTTTTTTCACATCAGTGGCCCATACGGAAAAGGGTAGAGAGGTAGAAACTATGAGCGTAGTAATAATTAGCAATGTCAAAATAAATGGAAACACTAAGGCCGATCGAAGAGCAAAAGCACGGGCTCTAAGCATAAATTCTCCTTCCAAAGGATAGCAGAACCTATGTTAAATCAGACCTTTAGATGACGACAAGAAAAAATCTTGCGTTAAATAGTGGGTTTGCTGTCAGGTTTGAATTGTCCCTATTCTTCAAAGACGTGTTTTAATTAAAGCTTTGGCGGCTGGAGTTTATGCTGTCAGGTTTGAGTTGTCTCTACTCTTCAAAGACCCCAGACCGATTGTGGGTGCGAAGTGTCGCTGGCTTTCGTCATAACTTTTGGATTTAAATGCCTACGCACATGTCTAATTTTACGTTTTCGTGGAGTTCGTCTCGGAAGGTGAAGTGAGCTATACCACATGAGATGAACTCAAGAGACATATTGGCGGCACTTTCAGAGAGACCTCCGCCTGTGGCTATTCCTTCGAGTTTACCTGAAGTAGGGCAATTGCATTGGTCGTAAATAAGTTTAGCAGTGGTTTCGAGTTTGACCTGATAAGTCTTACTTCCTGCTCGATTATCTAAAATAATAGTTCCGTCATCGGCTTCAAAAGGATCGGCAGGGTTAGCGGGCAGTGTGACGTTAAAGTCAGTGTCTGTGCGAGTGGAGAGGTCAAGAGGTGTAAGACTAAAAAACCCAGTGGATGCACTTCCTCTGCGATGAATTCCTGTAGATGAAAAAGTCCAATTCAGAGCGTCTGCTCCTCGAGTCAGAGTCTGCTGGCCTTGAGGCGCATAGCCTCCACCTGCACCAGCCGAGTCGCCAGTAATGCTAATAGTAATCGCTTCGTAACCTTTAAGTGTTGCCGCAAATTCGCGAACAATTTTGTCTCCATCAGTGCCGATCTCGCAGTCGTTAATAGTGGCGTCAGCACTGTTTAAGAAACTAAAATCTAAACTGCCCTTAAAAGAAAAAGGGTCTTGTACATTACAGTTATTTAAAGAGATATTTTTTTCTCCCGCATTACACGAAGGAATAGGGGCATCAGGGCAGATGTCTACATCTAGGGCATCAAGATTGTTTATAGCCATCAAATTTTGAGTTACAGCCCCTAAGTTATCCGCAATAGCACTAGGAACGACTGTGGCTTCAATGGCACTGGCTAAATAATCCTCTAACAGACTGCATCCCGACAGTGTTGATAATAAAAATCCAAAGCAAAGACATTTCCCCCAACGCATACGTACCTCTCTTTTAAAACTGACAAGTACCTATCGGGCTCTTTAAGAGGAGATTTAATATATAAATGAAAAAATGTTTTTAAGACACACTCATGCTATATCAAAGTTAATCTTGCATATACCCCATCTCACAACTCGGTCTCAAATCTAAACGCCTAAGAATGAGATGACTTTTATGGAGCGTACTTTTTTTATATTTATCAAGAACTCCATCCATCAATGTGACCCCACCCATCCATGGGTTTGCCAGTATTTGCCCTGCGGGCAAAACGCATCCTGCTTACTGGAGGGTCACATTGATGGATGGAGTTCTTGATAAATATAAAAAAAGTACGCTCCATAAAAGTCATCTCAAACCGACGAGGCTTTGCGCCCGCAGTCAGTTGGGGGGAGAAGTAGATAGAGGTTTTATTAAATTAAGAGGGCGAACAAAGTTTTTTTTGTAGATCAGTGCTTTTTTTTGCTTTGACTTAAGGTTTCTACGATATTTGCGATTTCATCACTCTCTAGGTCGCCATGAATCAATTCTTGGCCTTCAGTAGTGCCTTCTCCTAAAAGTTGATTGGCTATATCTTCAAGTTCTTGATTGGTGGTGTCGCGTTTTAAAAAGATGGTTTTGCCTTCAAAGTCCAACCCGTGCCATTCATAGGGAAAGTCTTCGTCGGGGTTTTTAAAGTAGGCTTGTAGCAGGCTGGCTCCAAGGTCGACAAGGTTTTCAAAAAACTTCATGGGCTGCCCCGCTTTAGAGTCATAGTCTATGGACAGGTCAAATTGGACAGGGCGTAGGACGTTTTTTTCTAGATATCCAATGCGCATAAGAATTTCGTTTTTAAAAATCTTCCCATCAAGCATAAATTTGCCATTCCCAGCCTGTTCTTGAAAGTGAGTCCCAAGAATCTCAATCACCTGGGTTTTAAAGTCTTCAGGTAAAGCGGTCCAAGCTTTAGATTGGGGTAAACGTGGGTCCATGAACTCCTCCTAAATCGAGGTGTGGGTCAAAATCTCTGTTTCTCCACCTGTCAGATTTAATACAATCTATGACGGCTACCAGTGGATAGAGCAGAAGGGTACACCATTTCTCCTGCTGTCAACATGACGGCACTCTGCTGGAGTGGCCGCAAGTGTCGCTGAAGAATACACCATTTCTCCTGACTGTAAACCCCTGTCTGTAAATTATGGAAAGTCTTATGCTTTTCTCATGTTGACCTAGGCATTTCCAGTATATAAAACGGGGAATTATCAAAAGAGGACGAGTTTGAGCATTCAGGAAGTAAAAACCCAGAAAGAAAAAAAGAAGCCGCAAATTCAGAGGTATAAAAGTGGTACTCCACAGAGTGAAGGTGCCATGGAGGCCTTTACAGGTTTAGGACTCAGTTACCATATTTCAACCTATGGCTGCCAGATGAACGAAAACGACTCGGAACGTATGAGTTCACTCTTGGAAATGATGAACTTCACTGTAGCACCTGCTGCGGACAGTGCTGATCTGATCATTATCAACTCCTGCAGTGTGCGTGAAAAGCCTGTGCATAAGGTTCATTCTGAAGTCGGCCGTTATCGCAAAATGAAAGAGAAAAACCCCAACCTTCGCATTGGGGTCGGAGGGTGTGTAGGTCAGCAGGAAAAAGACCAACTCCTAAAAGACATACCTGTTTTAGATTTTGTATTTGGAACAGATGCCATTGATGAACTCCCAGGACTGGTCAGCCAAGTGTATTCTACGGGGGATCGTTGGGTGGCGGCGCGCTTTGAACATCAGAAGCCTTACCATATTGAAACTTTAAATCGTAACCCAGGGGTTTCCACATTTATCAATATCACCAAAGGCTGTGATAACTTCTGTACTTTCTGTGTTGTGCCCTTCACCCGAGGACGCGAACGTTCGCGTCCTTACTCTGATCTGATTCGTGACATTCAAGGCCTGACTCGACGAGGCGTTAAAGAGATCACGCTTTTGGGTCAAAACGTAAACTCTTATAAATCTGAATGTGGGATAAACTTTGCGGGGTTGATGAAAGGAATCTGCACAGACACAGACATCGAAAGAATCCGTTACACCACCAGCCACCCCAAGGACTTCACCGAAGAGCTGATGCAAGTGTCTGCGGATTATCGTGATAAAATCTGTGATTACATTCATCTTCCAGTTCAAAGTGGAAACACCGAGGTTTTAGCACGCATGAACCGTGGTTATACACGAGAAGATTATATTGCTAAAGCCAAAAGAATTTTTGAATATCTGCCAGGCGTTTCGTTCTCCACAGACATCATCGTGGGTTTTCCAGGAGAGACCGAAGAGCAGTTTCAAGACACATTAAGCTTACTCGATGAAGTGACTTACGAAAGTATTTTTGCTTTTAAGTACAGCCCTCGTCCTTTTACAAAAGCCGCACGATGGGAAGACCAGCTTTCAGAGGAAGAAAAGTCAGATCGTCTGCAAAGGCTCTTTGATAAACATAATAAAATTGCATTTGCCCTGGCCCCTGAATATGAAAATCAGACTTACGGTGTGCTTGTAGAGTCTTACAATGACGAAACTCAAGTGGCCACAGGCCGAACCACTAAAAACAAAGTCGTGCACTTTATGGGGCAAAAAGATCTGATCGGGCAGACGGTGCCTGTGAAGATCACTAAGGCCTTCCCCCAAACCTTAAGAGGAGAATTGAACTACAGTGATCAATAACACCGACGGACTTATTCCTATTTTCCCTCACGGGCTGGTTATCGCGGGTGCAGATCAAGTGCCCTTTATTTTATTTAAAGATGAGGCTAAAGCCCTCTCTTTTCCATTATGGCTTCCTTACAATCCAGTCAAAATGCAACATAATATTTCAATCGCCCGATTCTTCCGAGCACCTGGGTCTTTATCCCAAGACATCCTAAGGTTTTTTAATTACGAAGTGGAAAGCTGCGTGTTCACTGAGGTCAAAGCGGGGGTTCAATGGGCTAAGGTGGTTTTAAAAACTCTGGTGAAAAGCAAATCAGGTGCAGAGGCTAAAACTATCAACATGCTGGCGTATGAAGCTTTTTCTTTAGGTACTCTTAACCCTAAGATGCAGTATTTTGCCACAGACGAATTCATCAAATCGACTCGTGAGGATGAAATCAAAGACATTCACCACATAGATTTCAACAAAGAAAAGACCATGCGCAAGCACGGCCAAAAATATTTAATGTAAAATTAAGCCTAGGAGCGTGTATGCAGATGTCACTTAAAGGTAAGTCACCACAGATTGCAGAGGACGCCTTTGTGGCAGAGACCGCTGACATTATCGGGGCTGTGAGCATAGGTTCTCAAAGCTCGGTTTGGTATCGGGCTGTTTTAAGAGGTGATGTGGCTCCCATCACTATCGGTCAGCGCAGTAATATTCAAGACGGCTCAGTCATTCATGGCAGCTATAACAAGAGCGAAACTATTGTTGAAGATGATGTGACCGTGGGCCATGGGGTGATCTTGCATGGCTGTCATATTCAGAGCCACGTTTTAGTGGGGATGGGCAGTGTGGTGATGGACAATGCCATTATCCCTAAAAACTGCATTGTAGGGGCGGGTTCTCTAGTCACTGAAGGGGCTAGGTATGAAGAAGGTTCACTCATTATTGGAAGACCTGCAAAGATTGTTAGAAAATTGACAGAAAAAGAGATCGCCTCTTTACAAGATAGCGCAAATCATTATTTAAGAATATCATCTTGGTATCAAAATAACGAAAAGGAGTAGGCCCCTATGGAAATTAAAAAATCATTAACTTTTGATGACATCTTGTTAGTGCCCCAATTTTCAGAAGCAGTGCCTACGGAAGTGGAACCCAGAACCTTTTTTGCAAGAGACATTCACCTCAATACTCCAGTTCTGTCGGCTGCCATGGACACGGTCACAGAAAGTAAAGTGGCTAGAGTCATGGCTCAACTCGGAGGCTTAGGAATCATCCACAAAAACCTAAGCATTGAACAGCAAGCGGCTGAAGTAGAGAAAGTCAAAAAGTATGAGAGTGGGATGATTCAAAACCCCATCACTCTTTCTCCAGAACATAAAGTCAGTGATGCTTTAGAGCTTATGAAACATTGGTCTATCAGTGGCGTGCCCATCACTGTGGGCGATAAGCTGGTGGGCATTTTGACCAACCGAGATTTAAGATTTGAAACTAACACCAGTCAGATGATTGCGAATGTGATGACCAGTGAAAATTTAGTAACAGCCAAAGAAGGCACAACCTTAGAAGACGCTAAAAAGATTTTACAAAAACATCGAATTGAAAAGCTTCCTGTTGTGAACAAGGACAATGTTCTTAAAGGTCTTATCACCATCAAAGACATTGAAAAGGCGCAGACCTATCCTAAAGCGACTAAGGACGCCTTAGGACAGCTTCTAGTCGGCGCCGCTACAGGAATTGGCACAGGTGGAAAAGAAAGGGTCGAAGCTCTTGTGGCCGCAGGAGCCAATGTGATTGCGGTAGATACAGCTCATGGGCACTCTAAAAATGTTTTAGAGATGGTGGAATGGGTCTCTCAAAATTTTAAAGACGTGATTGTTGTGGCAGGAAACGTGGTCACCGCTGAAGCCACTGAAGAGCTGATCAAACGTGGTGCGGATGTGGTGAAAGTGGGCGTAGGCTCAGGCAGTATCTGTACGACACGTATTGTTTCAGGAGTGGGTGTTCCGCAAATCACAGCCATCATTGAGTGTGCCCAGAAGGCGAAAAAACTAGGGAAGACCATCATTGCTGACGGGGGAATCAAATTCTCTGGTGATGTGACAAAGGCCTTAGCTGTGGGGGCTAACACCGTGATGCTTGGAAATATGCTTGCAGGTTGTGATGAAAGCCCAGGGGAAACTATTTTATATCAAGGTCGAACTTATAAAGTGTATCGCGGGATGGGCAGTATTGGAGCCATGAAGTTAGGTTCTAAAGATCGTTACTTCCAAGATAGTGTGTCTGAACATGACAAGCTTGTGCCAGAGGGAATCGAAGGGCGTGTGCCTTACAAAGGTTCTGTCAGTGGCATCATTCACCAGATCATTGGGGGCTTGAAGTCAGGGATGGGTTATGTGGGAGCCACAAGCATTCAGGATTTACAAGACAAAGCCAGATTTGTGGAGATATCAAGCCAAGGTCTGCGCGAGTCCCATGTGCATGACGTGACCATCACTAAAGAAGCTCCTAATTACAGACTAGATTAACAAGAGGACATGATGACTAAAGACATTCAATCGGGAGTCTTAATTTTAGATTTTGGTTCTCAGTACACGCAATTGATTGCCCGACGCTTTCGTGAGATGGGGGTTTACTCTCAAATCTTCCCCTTTAATTTTTCCTTAGAAAAGATCAAAGAACTTGAGCCTGCGGGGATCATTTTAAGCGGAGGCCCTCAATCGGTATTAGATCCAGAGGCTTATCTAAGAGATGTAAAGGACCTAGAGGCCCTAGCACCTGTATTGGGGGTCTGTTATGGAATGCAGCTCGTAGCACAGCAGTACGGTGGACAGGTGATCAAGTCTGACACACGCGAGTACGGACTTTCTGAAATCAAAGTGGAGTCAAAGTCTTTGTCTCAGTCTACTTACAAAGTGTGGATGTCTCACGGAGATGTGGTGGATCAAGTGCCTTCAGGGTTTGAAGTGATTGCCACGAGTGAAAATGGTTTGATCTCATCTATGGCTTCAGAGCGGATTCTTTGTTTTCAGTTTCACCCAGAAGTGACTCACACTGAAAAGGGAAATGAATTTTTAGATGTATTTGTAAAAATGTGCCCACGTATTTCTAAAAAATGGAAACCTGCAAATATCATTGAAGATTTAACTCAAAGATATTTAAAAGAAGTCCCTAAAGATGAAAAGATTTTGTGCGCCCTTTCTGGAGGCGTGGACTCCAGTGTGGTGGCGACACTATTGACCAAGATATTTGGTCCTGAAAAAGTGCTTTGTGTATTTGTAGATACAGGGCTTTTACGTAAAAATGAATTTGAAGAAGTCTTAAAGTCTTACGATGGCTTAGGTCTAAACGTAAAAGGTGTAAGAGCTTCGGATCAATTTTATCAAGCTCTAGCAGGTCTTGATGATCCAGAAGCTAAACGTAAAGCTATTGGAAAAACCTTTATTGATGTATTCAAACAAAATATTCCTCACGATTCCAATATCAAGTGGCTTGCTCAGGGAACACTTTATCCTGATGTGATCGAGAGCGTGTCTCCTACGGGTTCGAGTGTCACCATCAAGTCCCACCATAACGTGGGAGGGTTGCCTAAAGACTTAGATTTAAAATTGATTGAACCTTTAAGGGAACTTTTTAAAGATGAAGTCAGACGTATAGGTTTAGAATTGGACATCCCCAGTTACTTGATTGGGCGTCATCCTTTCCCAGGACCTGGTTTAGGAATCCGCGTCCTTGGTGAAATCACTCCCGAAGATGTGCGCACCTTACAAGATGCTGATGCTATTTATATTGAAGAGATCAAAAAAGCAGGACTCTACGATCAAATCTGGCAAGCCTTTGCTGTGTTACTCCCAGTCAGAGCCGTAGGCGTTCAAGGGGACGCTAGAACCTATGACAAAGTGGTCGCTTTAAGAGCCGTAACTTCTGTGGATGGCATGACAGCCACTTGGTATCCTTACACGTATGAGTTTTTAACTAAAGTCTCTAATCGCATCACCAACGAAGTCAAAGGTGTCAATCGCGTCGTTTATGATGTGAGCAGCAAACCCCCAGGCACCATTGAGTGGGAATAAGAATCTACTTATTATATGGATATGAGATTTTTTCATAAATTTTGTTTATGAGCCTTTTTAAATTTTGACTTCTGGGATGTATTTATTTATCTATAAATTACAGGAATTAATATTAACTTTAATACATTGTGAGGAAAGATGAAAAAAGTATTGTTGTTTGTTTCATTATTAGCATTGTCTGGTTGTGCTACGATTTTAAATGAAGATTTACAAAACGTGAACGTGTCTTCAACGGCAGAAGTGATTAAAGGGAATGTTGATGGCGTGCCTTTTACGGGTCCTGGTATTATTGCTGTAAAGCGTTCAAAAGCGGATAAAGTGGTCAATATCACAACTGAAGGTTGTCAGCAGCAAGTACTTCTTGCAAGCTCTGTTGACCCTAAGTTCTTTATCAATATTTTAACTGGTGGAACTTTTGGATCTACTACGGACTATGCTTCTGAAAAGATGTGGAAGTATCAAGACCAAGTTATTGTTCCTTGTAAATAGTGAGCTAAAGTAACAGAGTGAAGACTTTGTTTCTAAAAACCTCAGCCATTTTTATTATTTGTTTTTTATCTTTGCCCGTAACATCTTACGGGCATTTTTTTAATAATGATTGGGGTCCTATTTTTGCCGAAATCCCTTTGCCCCAAGAATTTATCTCTACCAAAGGTTCTAAATCTGCAGCCTCTATTCCTAATCATGTGGATGTCTTCCAAAAGCATCAGGACCAAAAATTATACTGTAAATATCCTGCTCGATACTTTTATTTAAACCAAAAAGGTCTTTTACCATCCGTAGACTACACTCATTGCCAAGACTTGCAGGAGTTTCTTAAGAGAGCCCCTATACAAGAGATTTCTATCATGTTTGCCGCAGAAAGCTTAACTCAGCCAGCAAGTATTGTGGGACACTCTTTTTTAAAAATATCAGGACTTGATGATGAAAAAATAAAAAGAGAACATGCCATTTCTTTTTTTACCAGAATGGATGATGTGAACGCTGTGACTTTATTCATTCAAAGTTTTTTAACAGGAAAAAAGGGCTACTATGTTTTAGGACCGTTATCTGAGTCTATAGATTACTATATTAAAAAAGAAGGCCGAACTCTTTGGGAGTACAAATTAAAGTTCAGTGAAGAAGAATTAGAATTTTTAAGGTTGTATCTGTTTGAACTTAAAAACATTAAATTTAAATACTACTTTCATGGTTTTAACTGCGCGACTCTGCTTCAGCAAATTCTATTGTCGGTCTATCCAGAAATAGATAAAGCAGGGCACTTGTGGGTCACACCTTTAGATTTGGTGAAAAGCTTATATCAACACGATAGGGTAGAAGAAAGAGTGATTTATCCAAACAGTGGCTGGCTATTGCGACAGCTAGATCAAGAAAAAGTGTCATCCTATCAAAAAGACTCTGCTGAGAATTTTTCAGAAAAAGACAAAGCCATCACCTATCATAGGCTTAAGGCCAAGCAAAATTATCTGTTTGAAAGACATAAACTCTCTTTTAAGGAATACAAAAGCCAAACACAAAAATTGGATGAAGATTTTGAGGATCATAAGGACTACGATCAACTGAGCTTTGAAAATCTAAAAGGCCCTGAACATACAGTCCAAGATTCGCAGATTTATTTTGGTGCCACAAGAAGTTCGGGTGGGCACATGCTTTACAGACTGTCCCTTTTGCCTTTGTCTCATCAGCTGTTTAACGCATCCAAAGGCCGAGCCTTTGAGTCTGAAGTGAAACTCTTAGGTGTTGATCTTGCGTATTTAGAGGATGATGGCTTTAGGCTTAGAGAGTTGAATCTTTTTAAAATCCAAACCTACAGCACTCACAATAAAGTCACAGGTGGGCTGTCAGGCCAATTTGATTTGTCTTTTAAACACAATGCTCAAAACCTTTTTTTAGAAGACAAAAAAAGACTAGAAATCACCACAAGCTTAGGAAAAACCTTCAGACTCCACCCAGACATAGACTTTTACTTGTGGCCCTCAGTAAATGTTTTTATTAGCGATAAGACGGACTTTATCTTTAATCCACAAACAGGTTTGATCCTAAGAGAAATCTTCAACATGAAAACCCTCATGTCCTATGAATACCAACTCAACACGGACAGGAAAGATATTCATATTCTAAATCTCACACATACAATTAACTTCGGTAATTCCTCAATTGGAGTCAACTACTCCAGATACTTCAAAAATGAACAAAACCAAGAGCAACTCGAAGCCTTCCTCGCCATCACATTCTAACCCTTCCCAAACCTGGAAGCGGACACGCTCTTAGATTCTTGATTACACCTTAGAAACTCCCAGAACCGACTCGGGTGCAAAGCGTCTTCGGCCTGCGTTACCCTCTGGGTCCTTTCGGCCCCACAGGCCAACGCAGGTCGGATACGCATTGCTCGCTCGGATGGGAGTTTCTAAGGTGTAATCAAGAATCTAAGAGCGTGTCCGCTTCCAGTAGCCAGAGGCTTTGATCCATTCGTCTTTGGTGATGTTGTTTTGTAGGATATAGTTTTTGAGCTGTAGGGCAACGTAGCTTTCAGTTTTGATCCAGACAAAGCCGTTGCCTTCAGGTTTGGTGAAATTATTAAGAGATTGTAGAAAAATATCTGAGCTTCCAGTGCTTTTTTGGCCTGTTGTTCTTTCTAGCCATTGGATTTCTATGCCTTGTGGAGTGTTCTGCGTTTGTACTTTAATGGCATCACTTGTTTTTGAAATTTCGGCAAGGACTAAACCTTTTGCGTCTTTAGGCATTTCTTGTAAGCGACGTTGCAAAGAAGGCAGTCCTGATTCGTCAGTAAGGATGAGATACCAATCAAATATATAAGATAAAACGAAAGAACCTCTTGGGCCAGCAATAAAAAGCTCATCACCCTCTTTTGCTTTTTGGGCCCAAAGGGCTCCCGCGCCTTTGTCACGCATAAAGAAAATAAGCTCTAAGGTTTTATTTTTTGAATTATAATTCAAAGGGGTATAATCCCGCATCAGAGGTTCTGGTTGTCCTTCTTCTGTTTGCAGTCCCTCAGGTCCTAAGCGTGGAATACTGTAGTGTCCTGTTTCTGGGTCAGGGAAAAAGACTTTCACGTGATCATCAGGCGAAGCGGTCACAAAATCTTTAAGGTCTTCACTAAAAAAAGTGATTTTAGTAAAAAGAGGGGAAAGGGGCATGATCTGTGTAACTGTAAGCTTTCTGATCTTCACATCATGCTTAAGTCGCGTAATAGCTGTATTTAAAGTCGATACTTGTTCCATAATTCACCTCCATCAATAAAGACTCTACGCATTTTTTCGCTTATAGTCAGCAAATCCCCTCCTCATCACCTCTCAATGCTCAGAAAATGAAAACGCCATAGGACTCTTATATTTTATCTTCCCAGTCCAAAAAAATTAAAGCAATATCTAGTGAGATATGCACAAGACAGGCTCTTTCTTATTTTGCCTTCTATTTCAACTCTCTCCTTAAAGGCAGACCTCCAGCAAGCGGGACGCGCTTTGCCCCTTTGGGGCAAATGCTGGCAGAGCCCATGGATGGGCGTGTCTGCCTTTAAGGAGAGAGTTGAAATAGAAGGCAAAATAAGAAAGAGCCTGTCAGACAAGAGCGGGTTTAAGATAAAGAAGAGGAAGGTGAAATATGTTAGTTTTAATTACAGGAGCAAGTGCAGGTATTGGTGAGAAGGCGGTGGTTAAGTTTGCTGGCCTTGGGCATAAAGTTATAGCCATAGCACGTAGAACGGAACCTCTATTAAAACTTAAAGAACAGTTTCCAGAGCTTGTTTTGCCCTTAGCTCTT
>JAMLIO010000015.1 GCA_023954155.1 Pseudobdellovibrionaceae bacterium
GCCCTGCCGCTATTTGACGTGGCGACCAAAGTGGAACCGTTTTTCCTCCACTAGACATAGGAGATCCAGACGGCCAGTTTTTGGAGTACCAAGGGCCTATACGACCGCCAAAGGGTTTTGAAAAGGCTCTAGCACTAATAGGAACACCGCCATTAGGACTAAAAAGTGCAAAGGACGTTGTTGTAGCTACAACTTGATTGTAAACCATATACCAAGGGTTTTTTTCAAAACCTAATACATCTTCAAAAGCACTGTCTTCTGGTAAACCAAGATAACTACCCTGCGTGAAACTCCTCAAAAATCCATCTGGATCTGAATCATCTACCCATCTTTTTGCTTGCGCTGAGTTTGCATGATCCCATGATATTGGAAGTTGAAAGTTAAACCTTTGTTGGATTGAACCGAAAGCACCCCCTCGACCTCCCATCGAATGCAGTAGCCTATCTGCATAGATTAAGGCGATCCAAGTTTTGATTTCAGGTAACCATTGCTTTTGATCAAGACCTTGCAATGAATTTCTAATTTGAAAATTAGTCACCGCTGTCGTTTTGTTCGACTCAGACAGATTATATTCGAAGGTCTTTCTGGCTCCTTCAAATACACTTTTACCATCAAGGTCTTTCATTCCGCCAGCATTGATGGGTTTGGAAAGGTTTTCAGCAAGAGCCTTAATAAGAGCCCGTCTGTAACCAGTCTGAATTCTGAATGATGCCAGATTGATAGACACCATCCACCAATCAAAAGCATTCGCCAGCATAACATCATTTTCAATTTTATTACCTAAGTTAATGGTAGTCTGACGCAAACTAGAGTTACCACCCCACCTATTATTGATCACAGTAAGATGAGGAATTCCAGTAAAGGTATTTGAATATCTTTCTTTACGACAAAAATTATCATTTGTAACACTTGTAAAAAGCTCTTTCGATGAATAGCATGCTGGTCTTCTAATTTTATTCGCCCAAGCATGCTCTGTCTCGCTAGCATTCACCGCACCTGGCGCGAAAGCAGCATTATCATCTATCCCCACGGTCCCCAACACAATATACCTATACGTCATCAGCTTGTGGGCTTGGCGGATTTGGTAGTTCATGTGGGCGATGGCGTTTAATTGTTCTGCTTGTCTTTGGGCGACATACAAAGACGCAAAATCCACAGCGTTTTGCACATTGATCTTATCGTGAACAATCATGCCCACGTTGATGGTCATTGCAAAGAGTGTGAACAAAACTAAAAAAGTCAGACCCACAAAGACGGAAATCTGCCCCTTTTGATTTTTGTATTTATTTGAACATGGATTGACTCTGAGCATATGCACCTTAAAATTATAAATCGGATGAGAACACTTAGTTTATTAGTCTTTAGCACAGTTTATTTATCCTTTTGCCCCACAAGCCTCACATGGGCGGCAAAAAGCAAGACTTTAGACTTGGATACTGCTTCTAATGCAAACTCCACCACGACATCTTCCCTAGACCTACACTCTGGCAACAGTCTGCATAATGGTGGGTTTTGCTATGAGATCTTAGCAGGTAATAGCCATGTCGGCTTTATTCTTGAAACCAAAGCTTTTAACGAAAAAAATGGCCACCATGAACAAAAGCTCTATACCTATTTACACAATAAAACCTCGTCTCTAGAAGAGCAGCTTAATACTACCAGTGACACTTATTTCTCACCCATTGCCTTTCAGTACAAACTCAGCGTTGATAATAAAATTTCTAAAGAACTTACAGGAAAGTTTAAAAAGAATGCTCAAAAATTTTCTGTGGATTACACACAAAGCACTCCCAAAAACAAATCCAAAACACAAACCCTTGTGATTCCCAAAGGAACTGTTTTTTTGTCACGAGTGACAGATCTGATCTTTTCACAAAAAAAAATTGAGGACTTTAAGCCCAAACAGGAATTGGTCGTCCAAGTTTTTGATGCCAAAACAGGTAAGCTCAAATCTTCTAAGTCTCACCTTGATCAAAATTCAGATGGAATAAAACTCATTCATAACGTGGACGGGAAAAACTTTAGCACCGAACACACCTATCATGGACACCTCTTACGTTCTGTTGACCAAAGGCAAAACATCACCTTAGCAAGATGCAAATCCGTCGAGCCTCATATAAAAACTGCCGAAACTCATTCTATTTATAAAACATTTTTTGCTCAAAAAGAAAAAGAGATTCTTAAATCATGTTGTCAGCTTTAATCCAAAGAATACTACTTACTGTTCCTGTTGTTTTTGGTGTCTTTACGCTGACCTTTTTTTTAATCCACTGGATTCCAGGGGACCCCGTGGACCTTATTCTAGGTGACCTTGCGAACCCCCTAGATAAACAAGAAATGCGCACGCAACTAGGTTTAGACCAGTCTCTACAGACCCAATACGTGCGCTTTTTGACTTCCACTGCCCAAGGACAATTAGGGACTTCTTTATTTTCACAAAAACCTGTTTTTGAAATGATCGCCAACCGAATTGGGGCCACCATCGAGTTATCCCTAGCTTCAATGCTTTTAGCCATGCTTTGGGGGATTCCCCTAGGAGTCATTGCTGCCGTAAAGCGATACACATTTTTTGATCGCGCCCTTGTAAGCCTTGGTTTAGTTGGCATGTCCTTTCCTGGATTTTTCTTAGGGCCTTTACTGATCTATCTCTTTGCCATTCTTTTAGGGTGGCTGCCCGTTGGGGAACGCGGGGGAATGGAACATCTTATCTTGCCCGCACTCAGTTTGGCACTTCCTCTAGGTGCTATTCTTATGCGCATGACCAGAGCCTCAATGCTCGATGTCTTACACGAAGACTATGTGAAAGTCGCCAGAGCCAAAGGGTGTTCCACTTTTAAAATTTTTTTTGTCCACGCTTTAAGGAATGCCCTTATTCCTATCATCACCATCGTGGGTCTGCAATTTGGTTCTGTTCTTACGGGCACTGTGATCACCGAGACCATCTTTGATTGGCCAGGACTTGGCACCTTACTTTTTGATGCCATTCAACGTCGCGATTATCCTCTTGTTCAAGGCTGTGTTCTGATCATTGCCCTGATCTACATTGTTGTGAACTTTCTAACCGATGTCGCTTACGTCCTTGTTCACCCTAAGATGAGGATCAGCTAATGAGAGTCTATCAATGAAGCTAAGCAAACGAAGTATATTTATATTTATTGGTAGCTTTATTGTTTTAGCAAATATTTTTGTCGCTGTTGCTGTGCCATTTTTACCTTTGCCCGACCCACAACATTATCTATTAGACCAACGTTATGATGGCCCAAGCCTAAGTGCACCGTTTGGTCGAGACGAAAACGGCGTGGATGTCATGACTCTTATTTTTTGGGGCGCACGCTTAAGCCTTACCGTTGCGGTCAGTGTGGTGTTTATCACGACACTTGTGGGGCTTATCGTAGGTTCAGTGGCGGGTTATAAGGGTGGGTCCACTGATTTTATTATTATGCGCTTTATCGACATGATCCATGCCTTTCCTGGTTTTCTGCTTGCTCTTGCACTTGTCGCGTCGCTAGGGCCTTCCGTAAAAAATCTGATTCTTGCCATGTCGCTCACGGGCTGGGCAGGTGTGGCCCGTTTAGTACGAGGTGAACTTTTACATCTTAAAGAAAAAGAATATGTGCAGTCCTCTAAAGCTCTAGGAGCCTCTTCGCTACGAACCGTCTGCTTACACATTTGGCCCAACCTGATTGGCATTATGACCGTACAGGCCACCTTTGCCATGGCAGGAACCCTGATCGTAGAATCAGGACTGAGCTTCTTAGGTTTGGGCGCACCCCCCACTACGCCCACATGGGGGATGCTACTTAACTCTGGTCGCTACTACCTGACCGAGGCTCCTCATATCAGTATTTTTCCTGGGATTGCGATTTTACTTTTGGTCTTAGGTTTTAATCTTCTGGGTGATGGCCTAAGAGAAATACTGGACCCTAAAAATAACCTTTAAACTCCATACGACAACAGATAAACTAAACTCACACAGATAAGGATCGACTATGAAGACAACATCTATGCTAGGCCAAATGTTCATGATTGGCATTTCTGGTCACACACTCACCTCTGAAGAAAAAGACTTCATTATACAAAACGACATTGGTGGCGTGATTCTGTTTGCCAGAAACGTCAGTACACCCGAACAAATCCTTAAACTGACCACAGAAATTCAAGAGCTTTCACAGCACACAGAATCTCAACTGCCTATTTTGATTTCCATTGATATGGAAGGAGGTAGGGTGGCTCGTCTGAAAGAACCCTTCACCATCTGGCCTCCTATGCGCTATTTGGGCGATCAATCTTCTCCACAGTTGGCCTTTGAAGTGGGACAAGCTTTAGGAGCCGAGCTTTTAGCTGTGGGAATCAATATGGACTTTGCTCCTTGTATTGATGTGTTTTTAAATCCCAAAAATGAAGTCATTGGTGACAGAGCCTTTAGCGATGATCCCGAAGAAGTGGCCAAGATCGCCTCAGGTATCATTCGTGGTTTTAAAAAGGTGGGCATGGTGTCTTGTGTGAAGCACTTCCCTGGACATGGTTACACTTCTGTAGACAGTCACTTT